>NZ_JABUZE010000033.1:0-102690 GCF_014897805.1 Halomonas sp. 3F2F | reverse complement strand
ATAAGCCTCGCTTTATACACCATAACTTATGCGGATTCACTTAGCTTGCGCGCTCGATGCAGGTTTTCCATCGTATTCAGACACGCCTGGGCGGCTTCTTTCCCTTTAGTAACAAAGTGCTGGGTGTAGAAGTCGTGGTGCGTACTGTGCTCATGGAAGTGGTGTGGTGTTAAGACGACCGAGATAATCGGTACTTGCGTATCTAACTGCACGCGCATTAAGCCATCAATGACCGCATGGGCGACAAAGTCGTGGCGATAAATGCCGCCGTCTACCACAAAGCCGGCCCCGACAATGGCGCCGTAGCGGCCACTTTCGGCGAGTACCTTTGCCTGAAGGGGGATTTCGTAAGCACCTGATACGGTGAAGATGTCCACTTGTTCGGCGTTAAGACCGCAGCGTTCTACTTCAGTGATAAATGCTTCATAGGCCTTCTCGACAATGTCGTGATGCCAGTGGCCTTGAATAAACGCAATGCGCTGGGCCGTGGTGTGTGTTGAAAGCGTTAGCGGAAATGTCTGATTCATGGTCATTCTCTTGGATAAGTTGTACCAGAATCAGGGCACGCGGGACCGGTCGTCAGGCAACCGAAAAAGGTGGCTGAAGCCACTTTTAAAGTTGCGTGTCTAAGGTACCGTTCTCTTTCATCCGGACTATCACCGTCGGCTTCGGCTTTTCACCGAATCTGCTGACCTCAAGAAATAAAAAACCGCCTTGAGCGCTCGCGGGCTTAGATGACAAAAATTTATTCAGCCATCATCACCGCCGGTGGGGACTTTCACCCCGCCCTGAGAACTTTGCTGATTATCAGCCCGGCTATATTACGCTTTTTCTAAATACCAAGCCACGGGGGTGTCGTAATCTTTGCGGGGTCGCGCTGCATAATGATCTCACCGTGTCGAACGGAAAGTAGCACCTCGCCCTGAGTACGCAGCACGCTGTAGTCATCCTCACCCTCCAGCAGGTTGAAGCTGGCGGGTTTGCCGACCTCGATACCGTAACGCGCTTCAATATTGAGTGTGCGTGCGCTGTTGTCAGTGATCAGCGACAGCGCCTGGCTGAAATCCTGATAGCCCATCATTTGGCAGATATGCAAGCCAAAATCGAGCGTCCGCAACAGCTTACCGTTACCCAGCGAGTACCAGGGGTCGAAGATGGAATCCTCGGCAAAGCAGACATTAATGCCCGCGGCGTTTAGTTCTTTTACGCGGGTAACACCACGACGTTTTGGGTAACTATCAAAGCGTCCCTGCAGGTGAATGCTTTCGGTGGGGCAGGAGACAAAGTTGATGCCCGAACGTTTGAGCAGCAGAAACAGCTTAGAGCAGTAGGCGTTATCGTAGGAGTGCATCGCCGTCGTGTGGCTAGCGGTCACGCGGCTGCCTAAGTCGTTAAACAGCGCTTCGCAGGCCAGCACCTCAAGGAAACGCGAGTTAGGGTCGTCTATCTCATCGCAGTGCACATCCACCAAACGGTCATATTTGATCGCTAGCTCTATCACCCGCTTCATGGAAGCGACGCCTAGTTCTCGGGTGTACTCAAAGTGGGGAATGCCGCCGACAACGTCCGCGCCGATCTCCAGCGCCTCTTCCATCAGGCGGTCGCCGCCGGGGTAGGAAAGCAGGCCATCTTGCGGAAAAGCGACTACTTGGATATCGATTTTATCTTTCAATTCATCGCGCAAGGCGCATAGGGTTTTAATGCCGATTAGGCTGGGGTCGCTGGTGTCAGCGTGTGTACGCACAAACTGGACGCCGTTGCCTATCAACAGGTTCAGGGTGTTAAGCGCGCGTTCGCGAATATCCGCTTCGGTGAGCATGGGCTTACGCTCACCCCAACGTTCGATGCCTTCAAACAGCGTGCCGCTTTGATTCCAGCTTGGCTCGCCCGCCGTTAACGCGGCGTCCAAGTGAATATGCGGTTCAATGAACGGCGCGCAAAGCAGCTTGCCGCCCGCATCAATTTGCCCATCCCCCGCCGTTTGTGGCGCGTCTTGAGCGGTAATCGCTGTGAACGTACCGTTCTCAATCTCAAGCCGGTAAAGCTCGGGGCGCTGGCGTAGGCGGGCGTTAATGATCTGCATGCTCATATAATTAGTGACTCACTTATTGTTTGGCAGTCGAAGGGGAAGTATCACTTAGCGTAGCGTGGTTTAAACGAAGCAGTACAGCGTAGCTAACTGCCGCTACCACGACACCTACCAATGGGGGGAGCAACGGGGAGAGGTAAGCGGCTCCAGCGCCTAATGCATAGGCGGCTAACCCTCGGCGATTAAAATTGGGTAACTGAGTGGATTCCAGAGTAGGGTAGCGGCCTTTATGTTTGAGCCAGAAGTCCGCCATGATCACCCCGCCCATGGGAGGAATAAAGGTGCCTAGCAGTACTAGAAAGGGAATCAGTAGGTTATACATACCGCCTACTGCCAGTACGGTACCAATCGCTGCGCCACACACCGTGACTAAGCGGCGTTTCTCGGTACGCAGCAAATTGCAGCCCGCTACGGCAAAGTTGTAGATGGTGTTGTCCTGGGTGGTCCAGATATTTAGAAACAGCATCAGCACCGCGATGGTGACAAAGCCCTGCGCGATCAATACATCGACGATGTCCGCCTGCTGGTAAATCATGGTACCCAGTGCGCCGGTCAGCACCATTAAGCCGTTGCCCACAAAAAAAGCCGCCAGAGTCGCGATCACGGCAATTTTCGGCGTCTTGGCGAAGCGGCTCCAGTTAGTCGCTTGGGTGCCTCCGCTAATAAAGGTGCCAATGATGACGGTAATCGCTGCCGCCACGCTCATGCTTTCCGTGGGCGTTTGCTGGCTTAGTCCGGCAAATCCGCGTGCATCCACCAGCCCGGTGAACAGGCTAATCAAGATAAACAGCATCATGGCGGGCACGGCAAAGCGCGAAAGCCAGTCCATACCTTTATAGCCAATCATGGCCGTCACGCAGAAACCAAACCCAAATAGCACCATTAAGGGGATTTCCAGCCATTCAGGCATCCCTGTGGTGCGTACTAACACTAGGGCAATCGTCGCGGTGCCCCAGGCGTACCAACCAATCTGCGTAAAGCCGAGAATAAAATCGGAAAGTTTGCTGCCTTTTTCACCGAAGCAGAAGCGTCCCATCAGCACGGAGTTAAGGCCGCTTTTACAGGCAATGTAAGCAAGAGCTGCCGCGTATGCGCCCAGCAACAAGTTACCCACCAGTATGATCCAGAGCAGTTGGCCAATCGGGAACGATTGGCCAAGCGAACCACCGGCCCACATGGTGGCAGTGAAAAAGGTAAAGCCGAGTAGCACAACGGAAGTGGAGAGCAAGCCCTTACGGGCGCTAGTGGGGACTTCACTTAGCGGATAGTCAGAGTGGTGCATGGGGAGACTCCAGGTGAGTATTATTATCCTAGGAACCTCTGATTAACTATTGCGCTTGGCCATACTGCGTTAAAAATCGCCTCAAAATGCTCATTTACAACCCGTAAACTCCGCTTTTTCGTTGATTTTTTCCTTGTCTGGCCTGCGCTCATCACATTAATCAGAGGCTCCCTTGTTATATAAGCAACCTGCGTGCCAAGCTTAGCTCCCCAAGGCGTTTAAAGCGTACTCTCCAACAACCCCCGCATTAACGTTTCGATCATACTCTCGTACTCGTCTGCTAATGAGAATTGCTGCGGGTCTTGTAACCAATCAAAGCAAATGCCGATTAAAAAGCTATGGTACTGGCGCCGGGCGCTGGCGGGGGTGAGGTCAGCGCGTAGATGGCCGGTTTGCCGGGCTTTCTCAAACAGCTGCTCAACCTGCATTTCGGCATGCTCAGAAAGCCGAGTGATCATGCTGATACGTGGATGATCATCTTCCAGCTTTTCGCAGCGATGCAGCACGATGGTGGCGGCGCGCTGTAACGGAAGATTATGGCAGATAGCGCCAAGCGCACTCAGGGCAATCTCTTGCAGGCATTTGGTGGGGGTGTGGCCCAGTCGCAGAACAGCATCATCGACAATTTCATCGAGCGGCACGCGAACACGCTCTAGCAGGGCATCGAATACCGCCGCTTTATCCTCAAAATGCCAGTAAATCGCACCACGGGTAACGCCTGCTGCTGCGGCAATATGGGCCAATGTAGTACGCGAAACCCCTTGAGCGAGAAACTGAGCTTCTGCAGCATCAAGAATGGTCTCGCGGGTGCGTTCAGCCTCAGCTTTGCGGCGTGACATAGCGGCTCCTAACAAAAAAGTGCACTTATATTGGCATTACTGAATGGCAAAGTCGCCAGTAGGCGATTAGTATACACATTCACTGACATTCATGAATGTCAGTGAATTTTTTATGACTGCGTATTGATAACACCACCGAGGAGTCCGCTGTGCGTAACACTGTGATTCGATTGCTTCCAGCGCTGCTGGCCCTGCTGCTGGCAACAGGTGACGCTTATGCCGAGAGCCAGAATGAACCTCTTCCTCGGCCGGTGAAGCTGATGACATTAGAAGCGTCTGGTGCCGCGCTGCAGCGCCAGTTTCCTGCGCGCGTTGAAGCCACTACACGCAGCAATCTATCGTTTCGCATGGCGGGTGAGCTGTTAGAGATTAACGTGACTCCCGGTCAGCGGGTAACGGAAGGCACCCTGATCGCGCGTATTGATGATCGTAATATGCGCAGTGAATTAGATAGCGCTCGTTCGCGCTTAGAGCTAGCGCGGGCCACTCACGAACGCATGCGCTATACCCTAGAGCGTGGAGCGATTAGCCAAGCACGGTTTGATGAATCAGAGGCGGAGTTGCGTGCCGCTCGGGCGACCTTTGAACAGGCCGAAGAGCAACTGGAAAATACCCAACTGCGCGCACCTTATGATGGTGTGATTGCCCAGGTGCCGGTAGATAACCGGCAGATTGTCCAGGTGCAGGAAACCGTGGCGGTGATTCAGCAGCCAGGGCAGCTTGATGTGATCTTTCATTTACCGCAGCAAATCGTTCAGCAGATACCGCGCAACGACGAGGTGACCCCGTTTGAAATGGCGATGGCCTTTGAAGTGCGGTTTGGCAATAGCGAAAAACCTTACCTTGCGCAGCTGGCGTCTTATACCACCCAGGCCAGCGCCCAAAGTTTGGCCTATGAGGTAACGCTTCGGCTACCGCAGCCCGACGATATCACGCTGCTTGATGGCATGAGCGCCACCGTGCGGCTTGATTTAGGCCAACTATTACCCGCGTCTGAAAGTCTTGTTTGGCATTTGCCGCCTGACGCCATTAGCTATCCAGGTGAGAACTCGGAGCAGGCGGTGGTGTGGCGTTTTCAGGCGCCGGACCGTTTAGAGGCGGTGCCAGTCGAGGTGGGACGTTTAACTTCTAAGGGGTTAGAGGTGAGTGGCGAACTAGCCGCGAATGATCGTGTGGTGGCAGCGGGAGCCCATCGTGTCAGCGCTGATATGCGTGTAACACCATGGGAAAAGGAACAGGGGCTCTAAGATGGTTGATTACTTCTTACGCCACCGGGCCGCTAGTTATTTAATGACCGTGGTACTGCTCTTCGGCGGGGCGCTCGCTTTCACTGGCATGGGGCAGCTTGAGTTTCCTGAATTTACCATTCGCAATGCGCTAGTCACCACCCAGTATCCTGGTGCTACGCCAGAAGAGGTGGAGCAGGAAGTCACCTCGACACTGGAAGAAGCCATTCAGGAAATGCCCGCGATTAAACGTATCAGCTCGGTGAGTTCTAACGGGTTTTCTCAAATTACCATCGAGCTGCAAAGCACGGTGCAAAACGATGAACTTCAGCAGCTTTGGGATTCGTTGCGCCGTAAAGTTGGCGATGCGCAGGCCGCCTTGCCGCCAGGCGCCAGCCAGTCACGAGTTAACGATGACTTTGGCGATGTGTTCGGCTTGATGATTAACCTGACCGGTGATGGCTATGCCATGCCCGATTTGAAAAGCCAAGCCGAGTTCCTTAAGCGTGAACTCGCCTTGGTCGACGGCGTTGAAAAGGTGTCGCTGGCGGGGGTGAGAGAGGAGCGCATTTTCATTGAAGTCGACCGAGAGCGGCTACGTGCGCTGAACATTCCGCTAAGTTCACTCCAGCAATTGCTGAATACGCAAAATGCCGTAGTGGACTCGGGTCACTTGAAGCAGGGGGGGCAGCGTTTCCGAGTAACGCCTTCGGGTAGTTCCGCCGATATTGAGGATTTACGCGCGTTAATCGTTAGTGAAGGTAACGGCGAGCTGGTAAGGCTGAGCGATATCGCAGAGGTTTCCCGTGGCTTGACCGAGCAACCACAGCAGCTTTATCGCGATATGGGGCGACCGGCTATTTCCTTGGGCATCTCGTTTGAAAGCGGCGTCAACGTGGTCGAAGTAGGTGCCCGACTTGAACAGCGGCTTGACGAACTGGAGGCACGCACCCCGTTGGGTATGGAGCTCAATGTGGTCTATGACCAGCCGAGCGTGGTAGATGAGGCGGTATCCGGTTTCTTAGTCAGCCTGATCCAAGCGGTTGCCATCGTCATTGTGGTTCTCATGCTGTTTATGGGCTGGCGCAGCGGCCTACTAATGGGCTTTATTCTGCTGATTACCATTATTGGCACCTTTATGCTGATGCGCATTCACGGTTTGCAATTGGAAAAAATCTCGCTGGGGGCACTGATTATAGCGCTGGGGATGCTGGTTGATAACGCTATTGTGGTCACTGAAGGCATGCTGGTAGGCCTAAAGCGTGGCCAAAGTATTCGTGAGTCGGCGCATCAGGTGGTTCGACAAAACGCATGGCCTCTGCTGGCAGCTACGCTGATTGCAGTTGCCGCCTTTGCACCGATTGGGTTGTCGCCAGATACCACCGGTGAATTTATCGGCTCGCTGTTCTATGTGTTGCTCTATTCACTGCTGCTAAGTTGGCTGACAGCGCTGACGCTCACGCCTTTCTATTTCAAACTGTTGTTTCGCAATGTGGCGCCTAGCAGCACAGATGAAGATCCTTATAAAGGAGTGGTGTACCGCTTATTTAGCCGCGTGATTGTGGCAGGTATCCGGCTGCGTTGGCTAACACTTGGTCTGGTGATGGTCATACTGGCAGGCGCGGTTGTCGGTTTTGGTTCCGTCAAAAATGCCTTTTTCCCTGCCTCAAATACGCCCATCTTCTTTGTTGATTACCGCACGCCGGAAGGCACCGATATTCTGGAAACCCAACGGCGGGTTGCAGAGTTGGAAGAGGTGGTGATGGAGATGGAGGGTGTCCGCCATCTCACCACTGTGGTAGGCGGCGGTGCCCAGCGCTTTACCCTGACCTATGCGCCGGAAGACCGCTATGCCAGTTATTCACAGCTAATTGTTGAAACCGATAACAAAGCGATACAGCAAGCGCGCATGGCGGATATCGAAGCGGTACTTGAGCGCGATCACAGCGATATCGACTATAAAATTGCCCCGCTGGAAGTTGGCCCTGCCCCGAAAGCCAAGATCGAAGCTAGGCTTTACGGCAGCGACCCCGCCGTATTACGCCAGCTAGGTGATCAAGTCGCGGCACTGTTTAGTGATACGTCCAATATGGTCAGTGTCCGCACCAACTGGCGTAACCGTGTTCAGGCCGTGGTGCCAATTTTTGCCGAAGACACAGCGCGACGGCTGGGCGTTACGCGCGAGAATTTGGCGGCCACACTGGCGCTGAGTACGAGTGGTAGTCAGGTGGGCATCTACCGTGACGGCAGCGACTTGATTCCGATTGTCGCTAGAGCGATACCAGAGCAGCGCAACGATATCGATAACGTTGGGTCGCTTAACGTATGGAGCGCCGAACAGGGGCGTTACATCACGGCTGATCAAGTGATGCGTGATGTGACGACCCAGGTAGCAGATCCACTAATCATGCGCCGTGACCGAGAGCGTATGCTGGCGGTGTATGGCGAACCCGACCCACTCAGTGGTGTGACGGCGGCTAGCGTATTGGCTCAGGTCCGGCCTCAAGTAGAAGCGCTTGAATTGCCACCCGGTTATCGGCTTGAGTGGGGCGGTGAATTTGAGACCGCCGGTGAAGCCCAGAGCGGCCTGTTTGCATCGTTGCCACTTGGCTTGGTGATGATGTTTATTATCACGGTGGTGTTGTTTAACAATTTCCGTCAGCCGCTGGCGATCTGGTTTTTGGTGCCGTTGACCATTGTCGGCGTAGTGGCCGCGTTACTGCTAACCGGGCTGCCTTTCTCGTTTATGGCGCTGCTGGGCACGCTGAGTTTGATTGGGATGGTGATCAAGAATGCCATTGTTCTGGTAGAAGAGATCAATGTGCAACTGCCGTTGCACAAAGATCGCTATCACGCCGTGGTGCGCGCCGCCATTAGCCGCGTGCGACCCGTTTCAATGGCTGCGCTAACCACCATGCTGGGGCTGATACCGCTGATTAGTGATGCATTCTTCGCCAGCATGGCGGTCGCGCTGATTGGTGGGCTTGGTGTTGCCACGCTGCTCACCCTTATCGTGCTACCGGTGATCTATTGCGTGCTTTACCAGATCAAGATTCATGAGGATTCATCGAGCACTTAATTCAGCGCAGCAGCGACCTCTTCAACTTGTAGCGCTAAGCTTTGTAGGCCGCCACCGGAGAGGTACCACAGAGCCGGGGTTAGCATCACTAGCTGGGGGGTAGTACCTGCCTCGGCTAGTGTTTGGCGCAGTTGGTCGGCATCCGCAGGTTCATCGCCAATGGCGGCGCTGCGATCAATGACCAGCACAACGTCTGGTTTGATGTCGGCAATGGCATCAGCAGAAAGCGGTGTAAAGGTGCGTTCACCACGGGTTTCTGAGGTCACACTCTCCGGCATGTTGAGCGCTTCCACGCCTAGCACATCGTGAACGACGGGATGTTGGTTAAGCATCAGGTTGCCGCCGTTGTGAGTGACGACCAGTGTCCTGGGGGCATTGCTGAGTGCTTCGCGTAGCGCATCAATCTCTGTATGGAGCGTTGCAAGTGCCCCGTCAGCTTCACTTTCCGCCCCTAATTGGCTGGCTAGCTCACGCACGTTGTCGTCAAAAGCGGCGAGATAGTTATCGCCTTGCAAACTGGTGTTAAGTAGCGGTGCAATATCGCCAAGCTCTTCTTCCCAATCGCCCTGGCGGCCAGTGTAAAGAATCAGGCTAGGTTCGCTAGCGCTGATGGCCTTCATGTCCGGTGAGCGTAGGCCACCAATATCGCTATAACGGTCGCTAGCGTATTGCTCTAGGTAGGCGGGCAGGCTCTGCTTGGGGACGCCAACCACCTGCTCGCTTAAGCCCAGCGCATCTAACGTATCTAGACTGCCTAAGTCGAAGGTGGCGAGGCGCTGCTCGGCATGGGCGCTTGCGCTAACGGCTGAAAACAGCACGGCTGTGGCGAATGTAGTAGCGAACAAGGTAGGCTTCATCGTAGTTCCTTTTATGAGAAAATATTTTATATGCGATAGTTTCTCATAGTCTCAAGGGAAGAGACGCTATGTCGCCTTCTTATAGCGGAACAAGCTGTTGCGCAAAGCGTGACCGCCCTCACAGAGGAGGGCGGTGCTATGAAGACTAGGTTGTGATGAGGCGTTTATAGGACAAGTTTATGAAGCGACACGGAAGGGGTTGCGAGGGTCGTTGTCCCAGGCTAGGAATGGTTTGCCGGTTTCTTGAGGCACCATGGTGATGCAATTCTCCACTGGGCAGGTGATTTGGCATAAGTTACAGCCAACGCACTCGTCTTCGATTACCTCGTAACGGCGTGCGCCATCTTGCTCGGTGAGCTTGGCAATCGATTGGTGGGAGGTATCCTCGCAAGCGATATAGCAGCGACCGCACTCAATGCACAGGTCCTGATCAATCTTGGCAATGGTTTTAAAGTTGATGTCCAGATGTTTCCAGTCGGTGGTTTGTGGCACGGCTTTGCGCGAGAACGATTCAATAGAGTCGTAGCCTTTTTCTGCCATCCAGCGTGAAAGGCCATCCTTCATCTCTTCTACAATGCGAAAACCGTTGAGCATTGCAGCGGTACATACCTGCACGCTGCCTGCTCCCAGGGTGATAAATTCTGCCGCATCCCGCCAGGTGGAAATACCGCCGATACCGGAAATCGGCAGCGTTGGCGTTGCCGGGTCGCGGGCAATCTCTGCCACCATATTCATCGCGATAGGCTTCACGGCGCTGCCGCAGTAGCCACCGTGGGTACTCTGGTGGCCTACCGTGGGTTTGGCGACCATATTGTCCAGGTCGATACTGGTGATCGAGTTGATGGTGTTGATCAGCGATACCGCATCGGCGCCACCCCGTAGCGCGGCCTGGGCACCCACTCGAATATCGGTAATGTTGGGGGTGAGTTTTACAATCACCGGTTTGGAGTAGTGCTTCTTACACCAGTAGGCAACTTTTTCGATCAGATCGGGATTTTGGCCGACCGCCGCCCCCATACCGCGTTCCGGCATGCCATGAGGGCAGCCTAGGTTGAGCTCGATGCCATCTGCGCCCGTTGCTTCCACGAGTGGCAAAATATAGGCCCAGGCTTCTTCATTACAGGGCACCATGATAGAGACAATCAGCGCTCGGTCGGGCCAGTCTTTTTTCACCTGGGTAATTTCTTGAAGATTGATCTCCAACGAGCGATCGGTAATGAGCTCGATATTGTTGAAGCCGATCACCTCGCGGTTTTTGCCATAGTGAGCAGAGTAACGTGAAGAGACGTTCACCGCAGGTGGCTCTTCGCCAAGGGTTTTCCAGACGACGCCGCCCCAACCCGCGTCATAGGCGCGTACTACGTTATAGGCTTTATCGGTGGGGGGGGCAGAGGCTAGCCAGAACGGGTTCGGGGCTTTGATGCCCGCAAAGTTCACCGACAGGTCAATGCCGTTCACCACGCTATCGCCGCTGTTTTTGTTACCCGGTGGTGTGAAAGGAAGTGTGTTCATGCGGCCTCCTGCTTGGCGGCAAGCGCTTGGTGAATGGCATGGGCAGCCAGTTTGCCGTGTTGAACGGCTTGAACGGTGAGATCTTGGCCGGAGTTGACGCAGTCGCCACCCGCGTAAACATTGGGCATTGAGGTGCGGAAGAATGCATCAACTTGGATACGTTCGCCGTCGCGGGCAAGCTCTCTGGCGGCTTCATCCGTCAGGCTAGCGCTATCAAAGCCTTGGCCAATCGCCTTGAAGATGGCATCGGCGGCAAGGTCGAATGTTTCACCAGTGGGTGTTAACTGACCAGCCTGATCGTGGGTCTTGGCAAAACGCATACCCGCCACGCACCCTTGGTCATCCAATAAAATTTCGTCTGGCTGGGCCCACGTCACCATGCGTACGCCGTTAGCTTTGGCAATTTCTTGCTCATGATCGGTAGCAGACATCGCCTCTGTGCCGCGGCGGTAGACCAGTGTTACCTCTGTTGCGCCAAGCCGGGCCATTTGAGTCGCCATATCAATGGCGGTATTGCCTGCGCCGATCACAATGCAGCGCTTGGCGACAGGTAAGCTCTCTAGGTCTTTGGTTTGGCGCAGGGTTTTAATGTAGTCAACGGCGGGCATCAAGCCGGGAGCATCATCTCCAGTGAGCCCTAGGGCACGGCTGGCACCAAGACCTAAACCGAGGAAAACGCTATCAAACTGCTGGTGCAGCGCCGCAAGCGACAAATTATCACCGAGGCGCTGGCCGTACTGAAGCGCAATGCCGCCTATTTCTAGTAGAAACTCCACTTCTTTACGGGCGAAATCATCGGTCATCTTATAGCGGGCGATACCGTACTCATTCAGCCCGCCTGGTTTTTGTTCGGCCTCAAAAATGGTCACTTGATGGCCTAGCATCGCCAAGCGATGGGCACAGGAAAGGCCGGCGGGCCCCGCGCCTACCACGGCGATATGGCGGCCGCTGTTAGCCGCCCGCTTGAACGGGTGGCTTTCGAACTGCATATGGTCAGTGGCGTGGCGTTGCAGCAGGCCAATTAACACTGGCTGGCACTCTGCGTCATGGTTGCGCACACAGCTACGCTCGCAGAGGATTTCAGTGGGGCACACCCGGGCGCAACTGCCACCTAAAATGTTGGCTTCCAGAATGGTTTCTGCGGCGCCATTAATGTTGTTTTCGCTGATTTGGCGAATAAAGCTGGGGATATCAATATCCGATGGGCATGCCTCAACGCAGGGGGCGTCGAAACAGTACAAGCAGCGCTGGCTTTCGATCATTGCTTGGCGGTGGGTTAACGGCGGATGGAGGTCGCTAAAGTTGCTTGCCAGTGTCGGTGGGTCGTAGGTGCCGACCTCTTGTGCGCTAGGCAGGTGGTCAAGTGAGTGGTTCACGGTCATCTCTCCTGTTGGCTTTTTTCTTTTCTTGAGGAGCTGTTCAGCGCGTTACGGCTACCGGTGCATTTAATTCGGCACGTTTAGCCAGTAGCTCAAACACACCTGGGTAGGCGGGGCGTTTTAAGTAGCGCCCAGCACCACGCTCGGCGTGCAGTTCACCGTCTCGCCATACCCACTTTCCTTGGCTAATCGTGTGGCGAGCAATACCGCGCACCGTTTTGCCCTCGAAAATGTTGAAGTCGACATTTTGATGATGAGTTTTGGCGGAGATCGTACGTGTGCCATTAGGATCCCACACCACAATATCGGCATCGGCGCCCACTTGGATGGCCCCTTTACGAGGGTACAGGTTGAAAATTTTGGCGGTATTGGTAGACGTCACTGCGACAAACTCCTGGGGCGAGAGCTTGCCGCTGTTAACGCCTGCGTCCCATATCACTGCAAGGCGATCTTCTACCCCTGCTGTGCCGTTAGGGATCTTGGTAAAGTCATCTTTGCCTGCGGCTTTTTGCTCTTCGCAGAAGCAGCAGTGGTCAGTGGCAGTGGTTTGCAAATTGCCAGACTGCAGGCCATGCCAAAGCGCTTCCTGATGCCCTTTGGGGCGGAACGGTGGGCTCATTACGTGGGCCGCGGCGGTTGCCCAGTCGGGATGCTGGTAAACGCTGTCATCAATGAGTAAGTGTCCTGCCAGACACTCGCCGAATACTGGGTGGCCTTGCTGGCGGGCATAGGCAATTTCATCGACGGCGTCTTTGGTGGATACATGTACCAGATAAACCGGCGCGCCTAGCGTGCTGGCAATTCGAATCGCTCGGCTGGCGGCTTCACCTTCTACTTGTGGTGGGCGCGAAAGTGGGTGAGCTTCCGGCCCGGTAATGCCCTGGGCCAGTAGTTTCTGCTGCATGTGGTAAACCAGTTCGCCGTTTTCGGCGTGTACCGTAGGTACCGCGCCCAATTCCAGGCAGCGTGAAAAGCTTTCCACCAATATGTCATCAGTGGCCATAATCGCGCCCTTGTAGGCCATAAAGTGCTTGAAACTATTCACTCCATGTTCGCGCACCAGGGTACCCATTTCCTCTTTGACGCTCTCATCCCACCAGGTGATTGCCACGTGGAAAGCGAAATCGGTAGCCGCTTTTTCCGCCCACCCTTGCCACGTCTCAAAGGCTTCTAAGAGTGATTGGCCTGGGCTTGGAATGACAAAGTCGATAATCGTCGTGGTGCCACCCGCCATAGCAGCGGCGGTGCCGGTGTAGAAATCTTCGCTAGCCACTGCGCCCATAAATGGCATTTGCATATGGGTATGAGGGTCAATGCCACCGGGCATTACTAACTGATTGCTGGCATCAATGATGTCGCAGTTGTCGGGGAGGTCCAGGTCGGTGCCGATGGCGTGGATTTTTCCGTCGACGCACAGAACGTCGGCGCGGTAAGTATCGGCATGGGTGACGACGGTGCCGCCTTTGATCAATAAACTCATCATGCAGTCCTCGTATGATTCATCAACAGGGCTACTCACCATCAGTGAGGCGGGTGTATGCATCGGGGCGACGATCACGGAAGAACTGCCAGTTATTGCGCACCTCGCGCACCATGTCTAAATCAATTTCATGCACTAGTAGCTCGTCTTCCGTTTCGCTGGCCTGGGCTTCGATTTTGCCGCGGGGGTTGACGATGTAGCTGGAGCCGTAGAAGTTGCCAATATTCCAGGGTGCTTCTGTGCCCACGCGGTTGATAGCGGCAATGAAGCAACCGTTAGCCGCAGCGGAAGCCGGCTGCTCAAGCTCCCATAGGTACTGGGAAAGCCCTGCCACGGTAGCGGAGGGGTTGAAGATCACCTCAGCACCGTTGAGTGCCAACGCACGCCAGCCCTCGGGGAAATGGCGGTCATAGCAGATATAAACACCAATTTTGCCGTAGGCAGTGTCGAAGACCGGCCAGTTTGATTTGCCTGGCTTGAAGAAGAATTTCTCCCAAAAACCGGCCACTTGAGGAATATGAGTTTTATGATATTTGCCGAGGTAGCTGCCGTCGGCATCAAACACGGCGGCGGTGTTGTAGTAAACGCCGGTCTCTGTCTCTTCATACACGGGCACGATAATTACCATGCGGTGTTCGGCAGCCAGTTTTTGCATCATCTGACACGTGGGACCTTCTGGAACCCGCTCTGCGGCGGCATACCATTTGCCATCTTGGCTTGGGCAGAAGTACGGCTGGTTAAAGACTTCTTGAAAACACAGTACTTGCACACCCTGTTCGGCGGCCTGCTGAATCATCGGTAGGTGCGCTTCGTTCATCGCATCGCGGATCGCCGCAGGGTCTAAATCAGTGCTGGTTTTGAGACCCATTTGAATTAAGCCAATTTTCATTTTCTGCATAGAACAGCCCTCTCAAGTCATACGCGCCAACCGCATGCGTACGCATGTCGGTACGTTACTGGTCAAGTAACAAGTTTGTGGTTACGTGGCGTGCAGCGGCGTCTTACTGTGCCTTTTTCGCTTAGCCTTGCTTGTGAAACGTGCTTTGAAAATAGCGTAATACAAGCGAGGGTAAGCGAGCGTCTTATTGTTGTTTATAAAGTTGTCATGTTTGACAGCTTTTTGAACATAGTCCTTTATGAGGTGTTGTTTCAAGTGTTTTTTAATAATTTTACTTGATTGATTTAACTCTTTGATTTTTTAATGTTTTTATTATTTTTAGTGATGTTTTTGCTAAGTTTGTGAAGTGTTGTTCGATATTGGTGATGTTTTGTTTTTTATTTAAAAACATATGCTTGTGTTATTTTATTTTGGGTGTTGATGTTTTTTTCGCATCTTTTTGGTGCGGATTTTTTTTAAATAGCTACGCTTATTAATGGCTTTTAATAGCTGGAAGGCGAATAACAACAATCACGCTAAAGGTATGTGTATGCCTGCCTGATAAGTCAGCTTTTTGATCAATAGGTTAGTGTTTGTGCTTTTGTTTTAGGCACGCTTATTGCTCTTAAAAGACAGACACCGTGAATATAATGGGCAACAGCACTGCTGAGGAGACTATATGACTGGCTCAACATCCCGAATGGTGGACAGAGAGGGGTTAATTGAACTCGACGTAGGCAAAGACGTAGGTGATAGCCCTCGTTTCAATAAAGATATTGCACCCACTCAGGCGAGTGAGCGCACTTGGAGCAAATGGAACATTGCGGCACTTTGGGTGGGGATGTCGATTTGTGTGCCGACCTACACGTTGGGTGGTGTGTTAACCGCCTACTTTGGCCTGAGTGTGGGGGAGGCGCTTTTTGCCATTTTTCTAGCCAACGTGATTGTCCTGATTCCGCTCACTCTAAATGCCTTTCCTGGCACTAAATTTGGTATTCCCTTTCCAGTTGTGCTGCGATCATCGTTCGGTATTTTAGGTTCTAATGTGCCTTGTTTGGTGCGGGCTCTCGTAGGCTGCGGCTGGTTTGGCATTCAAACGATGTTTGGTGGTTTGGCTATTCACCTTCTGTTATCCGAACTGGTCCCCGCTTGGGCTGCGCTGGGTGGGGTAGGTGAAGTGATTGGCTTTTTTGTCTTCGGCGCAATGAATCTTCTTGTGGTCATTCGTGGGGCTGAGTCGATCAAGTGGCTGGAAACCCTAGCGGCGCCATTGCTGCTTGCTGTGGGGGTTGGATTAATGATGTGGGCATGGCCGCACATGTCGATGACTGAGTTATTAGCGCAACCGCCTTCGCGCCCAGAAGGAGCGTCGGTATATGGCTACTTCTTTGCAGGGTTAACCGCGATGGTGGGGTTTTGGGCGACGTTGTCGCTGAACATTCCTGATTTCAGCCGGTTTGCCAAAAGCCAAAAAGATCAAATTGTTGGCCAAGTGATTGGGCTACCGCTGACAATGTTCTTCTTTGCAGCGTTGGGCGTTGTATTAACGGCGGCGTCTGAGTCGCTAGTGGGCCAGACGGTTGCTGACCCAGTACGTTTGATTGGCTATATCGAAAGCCCTTTCTGGGTAGTGCTTGCCATGTTGCTAATCATTATTGCCACGATTTCCACCAATACCGCTTCGAATATTGTTTCTCCCACGAATGACTTCCAGAATATTGCCCCAAAACTGATTAACCAAACCCGCGGTGTGCTTATGACCGGAGCGGTGGGTGTTTTATTGATGGGCTACGATCTTTTGCAGAAAGCGGGTCTCATTGCTCAAGGGGTGTCTCTTGAACAGATGTATTCAAACTGGCTGCTGGGATACTCCAGCTTGCTTGGCCCCATCGCAGGCATCATGGCAGTGGACTATTTCCTAATTAAAAAGCAGCGTTTAGATGTGCCTAGCTTATATATGGATAACCGTGCTTATCCTGCGGTTAATGTGGCGGGTTTTATCGCGTTCGGCGTGCCGGTGGCTCTGACACTAATCTCGCTGTTAACCGGCACCATGAACTGGTTCTATGACTATGGCTGGTTTACCGGCTCTGCGCTTGGCGCGATTGTTTATTACGCCGCAAGCCACGTTTTAACATCATCTTCTCAGGTAGGGCCCGCACCACACATGGCCAGCGAGACGGCAAAGCTGCCATAAACTCGTTATAAGTAAACGTCGTTAATAATCAAAGCTCGGCTAAGTGCCGAGCTTTGATTATTTTGTGCTTGGCATAACCAGGTGAGCTATTTTGCGCCTTTCACAAATCCTAAAAATGCATCGACCACCCGGTTGGGTCGGCGATCATGGCGAGTGATTAGAACAAACGGAATCTGATAATGCTGAGTACCCGGCTGAAGGGCGCGCATCTTATTGGCATTAACCCATTGGGCGGCAACATGTTCTGGAAGAAAACCGATAAACCGTCCAGTGAGAATCAAAAACGCAGCGCCCTCCCGATCAGAGGCAGACGCTTGTAAATTTAACGCATCATGTGCTTTACGCGCATCGCTAGGGAGTGGGTAGCGAGGCGTTATCGCTGGATAAGCGGCAATTTGTTCAGCTGTGAATGCTTCATCAGTTTCATCAAACAAGGGGTGGCCAGCTGCGCAGTAAAGAAACGAAGGCTCTTCGTACAACAGTTGTGTTTCCAAGCTGGAGGGTAAGTTAACCGCAGGCACTACGCCGACATGCAAGTGGCCATCCATTACGCTTCGAATAACGGCATCTGAAGGCTCCATGTGGATATTAACCGTGACTTCATGGTTTGGCGCTGTCAGCTCGGCGAGCGCATGGGTAACATGCATGGCAGGCAAGGTGACCAAGTTGTCGGTGATACCGATATTCAGTTCGCCCTTGATGGTATGATGTAATGCGTTTACATCGCTTTTAAAGGCTTCGAGCGCGGTCAGTAGCGTCAAACCTGCTTGGTAAATTTCTGTGCCTTCTTCGGTTAAACTAAAGCCACCTCGGCCACGCTGGCATAGCGAAAAGCCTAGCCTGCCTTCTAAATCATTCATGTGCTGGCTAATGGCTGAGCGACTGATGCCTAAAGCGATTTCCGCAGCGGTGAAACCACCGCATTCCACGACCGTTTTAAAAATACGCACCAAGCGTACTTCGTAGTCACTCATTTGGCCTAACGATGCCATGGCAGCCTCTTATTAAGTAAAATAACGACTTTTATGAGCTTTTTTGCTGAAAATAGATATACATCAAAAACAAGCCGCGCCACTATTTAGAACCGCTTACGAGGAGCCGCTGTGGTCTATCTTTCACCGTTCTTTTTATACTGTATCAGGTGTGCTCTGGGATATTTGAATAAGGCCTACATATAATGCTGCTACCTCGCAGTGATCGGGTAACTAACAAAAGCCAGGTAATGCCTGGCTTTCGGCGCCAAAAGCAGCGCGTTATTACGCTCTATGTTCTGTCGTTATGTATGATGATTGCGCTGTTTGGCTGGTTGCTCAAAGGCCAATATCACCAAGAAGTCAATGCGGCTGAATCCCGTGTGATTGCCCGTGCGAATGTGGTGTCAGAATGGGTAACAGGCATGTTTGGGCAGAGCAGCCAAGGTTTGTTTAGTCTGGCCGAGCTGCTAAAAGTTCACCAAGAAAATTCTTTGGGGTTGGATGGTTTAGAGGCGGAAAGTGCAACTGCCGTCCAGCGAGCGCTAGACAATCTTACCGAGTACGTGCCACTGATCGATAGTGTTAGTGTCTTGGACCCTCAGGGGCGCCTACGTTTAAGCAGTAACGCTAATCGAGATGTTGGGGAGGGGATTGGCGACAGCGCCTTTTTCCGCACCTTTCAACAAGGTGGCCAAGACGAAATGATGACGCCGCTTATTTGGTCGACAAGCAAGCAGCGTTTCTTTCTCTATCATGGCAGGCGTCTAGTGAATGACCAGGGCGACTTCGCTGGTGTGATTATGTCTCGTATCATGCCGCATATCCTCAATAGTGCGCTGCAGCAAATGCGACTGTACGACGGTGAGAGTATGGCGCTGATAGATGAGAGTCTAAAAGTGGTTGCTCGGCACCCGGCTCCCCATAAAGGAATGCTCATTGGTAGCCAACTTGATGCACCTGAGACACAGCAGTGGTTAAACAGCGGTAGTGTTACTCGGACATTAGCCGCAATCTCGCCCCTTGACGGAAGTAAACGCTTATTTCACATGCAACGCATTAGGGGCTATCCGGTATTTGTTACAGTGGGCGTTGACCTTCATACGCTGATGTCAGGATGGCGCCAGCGTTTGCTGGTGTTATTGCTGGTCGTTGGTTTAATTACGCTGTTGGGGGCTTGGGGTGTTCGCCACTACTTAAACCGCCTTGCGTTAGCTTACCAACTACATGAACGAATAAAAGAGCGAGAGCTAGCAAGAGCCGAAGCGCAAGCGCGTGGCGCGCGTATGGATGCCTTAGTCCACTCGATTCAGGATTTGATTTTTGTATTTGATGTGGAAGGGCGCTTTAACTATATCCATGCGGCTTCCCCTGAGCAGTTGCTTGTTAAAAGCCAAGATGCGCTGGGAAAACACTTTTCACATGTCTTGCCTGTTTCCTTAGCTCGTGCATTTGCCGCCGTTTTTGAGCGAGTCCAGCAGTTGCATAAAGTAGAAAGATTTGAGTATCCGCTGACCATTGATGCACAGCCACACCATTTTCATGCCACCGTGAGCCCGCTAATCAGTAGTGCTGGACAGTTTGAGGGAGTGTTATCGGTGAACCGTGATATTACCGAAGCGAAGCGCGCAGAAGTTGAGCTGCAGATTGCAGCGGCTGCTTTTCAAGCACATCTGGGCATCATAGTGGCGGATGCACGGGGAGATATTTTAAAAGTTAATGAGACGTTTAAGCGTATAACCGGCTATAGCGATGCTGAGGTGATCGGTAAGAACCCGCGTATGTTTAGCTCTGGCCACCATAACGCAGCGTTTTATCGTCGTTTGTGGAAGCGGGTGATGACCACAGGAAGTTGGGAGGGAGAAATCTGGAATCAGCGCAAAAATGGTGAGCTATTCCCTGAGTGGCTGACGATCAGTGCTGTTTACGATTCAGACGGTGTACTGACTAACTACGTTGCCACCATGAGTGATATTAGTGAGCGCAAAGCCGCTGAGCAAGAGATCCACCAGCTTGCGTTTTATGATCCATTAACGGGCTTCGCAAATCGACGCTTGTTTATGGACAGAATGGAGACAGCTCTTAAAGAGCTAAACCGCCATCAGCGCTGTGGAGCGTTGTTGGTAATCGATATTGACCGTTTCAACCATATTAACGATACCCTGGGGCACCTCGCTGGCGATCAGTTGCTTCAGCGGGTTGCCCAGCGGTTTGGCCAAATGTTGCGCGATACCGATACGTTGGCTCGCCTGGGTAGTGATGAATTTGCGGTGCTTATTGAAGACATCGATGGAAGCCCACGCCAGACACGCCGTTTAGCAGAACATATTGCCCAGAAACTTCTGGTGGCGCTTGATGAGCCGATTAGCTTTTCTGAAGAACAAGTCATGGTCACCGCATGCGTTGGGATTACGGTTGTCTCCGATAGCCAGCGAAGTGCCGAAGACTATCTTCAGCAGGTCGATATGGCCTTGTTACAGGCGAAAGCGAGTGGGCGTCGTGCCATACGCTTTTTTGATCCTTCGATGCAGGCTACGCTACTGGCGCGGGTTAAGCTTGAAGCCGACTTGCGGCAGGCATTGGAGAGTCACCAATGGCGCCTCTATTACCAGCCTCAGGTTAATTGCTTTGGCCACTGTACGGGAGTTGAGGCACTGCTGCGCTGGCAGCATCCAGAGCGTGGCATGGTTCCACCTGGCGAGTTTATTCCACTCTTAGAGAGTACTGGGCTGATTAATGAGGTTGGTGAGTGGGTCATTGAAGATGCATGCCGTCAGCTAGCTTGCTGGGCAGCAACGCCACACCTGCGTGAACTGACGATTTCGGTGAATATCAGCCCACTGCAGTTTCGCGATAGTGAGTTCTTATCTCGCTTACAGCAGGTTTTTGTGCGTACAAAGGCACCGCTTGAGCGCCTCAAGCTTGAAGTTACCGAGTCGTTGTTTGTGGAAGCGCGCGACGATGCTCGTGACAAAATGCTGAGCCTGAAAGCTCAAGGTGTGCGTTTTTCTCTGGATGATTTTGGAACCGGTTATTCATCGCTGGCGTATCTTGCGCAGTTGCCACTTGATCAGCTTAAGATCGATCAGTCGTTTGTCCATCAAGTGTTAGAAAGCAGTGCTAATGCGGCCATTGTGGAGAGTACGATTGCCCTGGCAAAAAGCTTAAATCTTGATGTCATTGCCGAAGGCGTCGAATCAGAGAGCCAGAAAGCGTGGCTGCTGGCTCATGGCTGCCAAGCTTTTCAAGGTTATTTATTTGGACGCCCTATGCCGGTAGACGCTATTGAGAAAACGTTTTTAGCTCAACAGCGCTCCTGATGATTGCAGTGCTGTCAGTAAATTGGTGTGGGTATCAGCGTCATTGTCGGGGGTAATCACCTCAAGCCGCGAATCCTGCCGCCAGGCGCTATTGCCGAGACTAAGTGTTCCATCGGCTCGATTGAGCTGCTTCCAGCCCTGCTCGGTATGAAAGACGCCTTTTACTCGCGCAGATGAGGGGAACTCACCTAAGTGGGCGGCCAAACGATCAAGGTCAAAGCGTTCACTGGGGTGCCAACGAAGGCCTGTGCTGGTGTATCCAAGGGAGCTAGCCGTCTTGTGCTGAGGTTGGCCCAGCGGAGGAGCAGTATCAAAAAAAGCGCCTTCTAGCGTGGGGGTTGTTATCATTTGACGGTGCGTATCAGGGACAGCAGTATCTTGTTGGGCACGGGTCTGGGCGCTGTTCAACAGCAGCGATAGCGGCATCGTGCCATGCTCACTGCGATGAACCCACTTGCGTGGTGGCCAGAGTTCCGTCACAAACTGCTGCGCATGTTCGTGTTGTTCGGTACTGGCCTGCTCACCCATTGTGATAGCGATGGCATCGGCCATGGCCAACTGATCTTGAAAGGTCTCGTGTTCACGGACCCGGGATTCATCTAACCGGCGCGGATCGAGGGTGGCAATAATATCGTGAACGGCCACAACATCTTGAAAGGCTTCGCCGCGCAGCAGATCGAGTAAGCCGGCTGGATGGCCAAGCCCCGAAGGCTCAATTATGACGCGGTCTGGTTTGTTGCGGGCGAGCAAATTGACCAGTACAGCCTGCAGCACAAAAGCTAATTGGCAACACAGGCAGCCGCCGGGGAGCCCCTTGACGACGACATCGTCACGCTGCTCAAACATCGCTTGATCAATGCCAATCTGGCCAAACTCATTGACTAAAATGGCCCACTTCTCATCCACAGGCTTTTGCTCGATTAGGCTGTGGATAAGCGTGGTTTTGCCGCTGCCGAGAAAGCCTGTAATGATATGCACGGGCACGCGAGTGGCTGACAACGTTTAACCCCCTGTCATATTCATAAAGCGCACCACCTGGACATCGCCATCGGTAGTAAAGTGATGGCGCTCGGGCTTGAGCGGCAAGGCATTAATAATGGCGGTTTTCAACGCCTGCATATTGCCAGGATGTCGGCGCAGTACGGCACGCAAATCGACAGAGTGTTCATTGCCGAGGCAGAGCAGTAGACGGCCTTCAACGGTTACCCGAACGCGGTTGCAGCTATCGCAAAAGTTGTGACTATGGGGTGAAATAAAGCCAACCCTGCTGCTGCTATCGGCCATTTTAAAATAGCGCGAAGGCCCAGGTGTGGTTTCCGTTGACGGCATGAGTGGGTAGCGTGTCTCGATCAGCGCTTGAACGTCGTCACTAGAGTAAAAGGTCTCGGCCCGCGAGTGGTCAGACACATCGCCCAGCGGCATCTCTTCGATAAAGCTGATATCCAGCCCTTCTTGGCGAGCGAACGTGACGAGGTCCAGCACTTCATCATCATTGCGCCCCTTGAGAATCACAGCGTTAAGCTTGATGCGTGAAAAGCCTGCTTCTTTAGCGGCGTGAATGCCGTCAATCACTTTCGCTAACTCACCTGTACGGGTGAGCTGTTTGAAGCGCTCGGGGTCAAGAGAGTCGAGGCTGATATTGAGCCTGCGCAGCCCCCCTTGATAGAGCCGTTTGGCGTGTTTACGCAGACTGGCCCCGTTCGTGGTCATGGTAAAGTCGTTGAGCCCTGGCAGCGCGCCAATGTCGTCCACGAGCTGCTCAATGCCTTTACGCACTAGCGGTTCGCCTCCGGTTAGGCGGATTTTCTCAACGCCTAATTCGGTAAACGCCTGGGACACCATGGCAAGTTCTTCCAGCGTAAGCACCTGGGCTCTTGGCAGGAAGGTCATCTCTTCGCTCATGCAGTAAACGCAGCGAAAGTCGCAGCGATCCGTCACGGAAATGCGTACATAGCTAACACGGCGGCCGAAATCATCAATGAGTTTTTCGGCAATTGGTTGTTTGGTCATTGCCACCTCGTCAGTGGTTGGATGCAGACTGCATCGCCTGGCTGGGCGCCTGCTTGATCATCACCCAGTTCAATCAGGCAGTTAGCAGCTACCATCGAGGTTAAAATCCCAGACCCCTGCGCTCCGGTACTACGTACCTGCAGCACACCGTGAGCATCGCTTGAATAAATGCCACGTATAAAATCGGTGCGCTTTAGGCGACTTTTTAGCGGAGTTTGGGTAATGGCTGTTAAACGCCTCGGTGGAACGAAGGGTTGTTTTTGTAAACGTTCCAATAATGGCACCACGAATTGACTAAAGGTTACCATGACCGCAACGGGGTTGCCGGGTAAGCCGACAAATGGTTTGCGCGATTCACCCAGCCAGCCGCAGGCCATGGGGCGTCCGGGTCGCAGCGCCACGCGCCAAAAAGCTAATTGGCCTAATGTTTCCAACGCTTCCCTGGTGTAATCGGCGTGGCCGACAGAAACGCCCCCACTGGTAATGACTAAATCACACTGCTTGGCTGCGCTAGCCAGGGCGTTTTGAATGGTGGTGGGGTCATCAGGCAAAATGCCTAGATCCATCACTTCAGCACCCTGTTCGTTGAGCAAGCCCATCAATGTAAAACGATTGGTGTCGTAAACGCCTGCGCTGGGCAGCGCTTCGCCAGGGGGAGTGACCTCATTTCCAGTAGAGAAAATAGCCACCTTTGGGCGCCTGAAAATGCAAACCTCACCATAGCCCAGTGAGGCTATTAACCCCAAACAGGCGGCATCTAGCCGTGTGCCAGCTACCAGTGCTACCTCGCCTAGGGCAATATCTTCCCCCGCTTGACGCACATGCTGACCATGGCTAACCCGGTCGGGGGCATCGATGGTGACACTGCCATCATGCTCGCTAAGCTGCTCGCGCATGATAATGGTGTCGGTGCCTGACGGTAAGGGAGCGCCGGTGGTAATGCGTACGCACTGGCCGAGAGGTACGCTGCCTTCAAACGTCTGTCCGGCAAAGGCATCGCCTGCAATCGGCCATTGGGTTTGCTGAGGTTGCTCATCTGGCCACGCCAGGGCGATACCATCCATGGCTGCATTGGTATTCTGTGGCACGTTAATTGGCGCGGTGATGTCGGTGGCTAAGCGCCTGCCATAAGCTTGGCTAAGCGCTACCGACTCTACCGCAACGGGCTGTTCAGCCAAGGACAGCAGTGCCTCTCGCGCTGCGTCAACGCTGAGCATTTGCTCACCGAGTTCGAAGCACGACAGGCTCATGGTATTTCCTTCGAGGCCGGATCTTTAAAGACAGTGCTTAGTGTTAGCTCCAGCCGAGCTTTTTCTTCTTCAGTATTGAGGTTGGCAAACGTTTCCGGGCAATCCGACATATCGACCTTGCACCATGAGTGGCGAGCGTACCAGCGGTCGATTTTACGTTCGCCCTCAGCCAGCGCATTCGCTAAGTCATCGGCAAGCGAGGTGCGCAGCAGTGCGACGACTGGGTGCAGGCGCTCGCCGTCAAACGCAACGGCGATATCGTGTTCACCACTCGCTGAGGTGATGCCCGCCACCATACGCGCCACTAAGTCATTGGGTAGGGCAGGTGAGTCGCAAGGGGCAACCAGTAGCCAGGGTGTTTTAGCAGCGCGTAGGCCACTATAAATGCCCATCAAGGGGCCTTTAAAGCCGCCTTCCTCGTCCTCAATAACCCGGGTTGCAAACAGTGCATAGGCATCAGTGTTGCGATTGGCGTTGATCAATAGTTCAGAGACATGGCCATCAAAGCGTTGAGCCACATGGGCCACGAGCGGTAGCCCCGCGAAGGGTTCAAGGCCTTTGTCACGCCCACCCATACGGCGGCCTTCGCCGCCCGCGAGAATCATGCCAGTGAGGGTTTGTGGGGTGATCATATACCGGCCTCCTTAGAGGTGCGTGCGCTGGGTGGTTTGGCTGGAATGGCATCTAACGTTAGGCGGTTAGCGGTATTAATCGCCTGGAAGTGTTTGCCTTTAGCCCGAGCAATCAGCATCACGCCGAAGCGTTCCGCCAGCTCCACACCTTTTTGGGTCACCCCTGAACGTGAAACCAGCACGCTGATCCCCATTTGCGCCACTTTCAACACCATTTCGGAAGTTAAGCGGCCAGTGGTATAGAAAATATCAGCACTGCTGCTTTCGGCCTGGTTGAGCCACTGGTGGCCTGCCAGGGTATCCACCGCATTGTGACGTCCGACATCTTCAACGAAGTCGAGCACGCGGCTTTGCTGGCACAGCGCGCAACCGTGTACTGCTCCCGCGCTGCGATAAGTCTCGTTGTAGGTATTCAAATTGGTTAGCAACTGATAAAGCGTTGATTGCGCCAGCGTTGTCTCAGGTAACACAGAGAGCGATGTTTGTTCCAGTAATTTGCCGAACACGGTCCCCTGACCGCAACCCGTGGTGACGGTACGGGTACTCAGCCGGTTGTCTAAATCGTCAGGTAAATAATCGGTGACGACGGCGGCGGACTCTACCTCCCAATCCACCTGTACCGCCGATAAATCTTCCGCGCGGCGCAGTAATCCCTGGTTGCGTAGGTAGCCCACCACCAAGGCTTCTGGGTCATCGCCCAGCGTCATTAGCGTGACAATTTCACGCTTATTGAGATAAACCGTTAGCGCGCGCTCTGCGGCGATGGCTTGTTGGCGAGAGTCGCCGTAAGCATCTAGCACATCGATTGTCGTCGTGGCCGGTAAGCGGGCTCGGCTTAACTGAAGGGCGGGCATCCGCAATCCTCGTTGGAACCTAGTGAAGAATCATGTAACGCATACATGTAAATTATAATAGTTGAGTAAAACACTCTGAGTTGACGATGATGGCGCTCAAAAGGCTTACTTGTCTACCCATTCAAGGTCTAAGGTGGTCTATCCGTATGAGTGATAATCTGCGCTCTTTGAGCATTACCTTGGTGGCAGAGCCCAAGCAGGTGAGGGGCTTTACCTTAACGCAATGGCGTATCGCTGAGCTCACGCCAGGTGAGCAAGGTGACTATGTGCTTCGCCTTCAACTGTCGATGACCGAGCGTGCGGCCTACCGCTTTAACCTTACGTCAGCAACCCCGCGTCTTTTTGTTCGCGCTGGTTTTACCGGGCAAGCGCCCAAGCCTGATGCTATTACCGCAAGCCAAGATGTCGCGGCGGGCTGGCTTGATGGTGAACAACAGGTACTCGAAGCATCGATGCCGATGGCGATTCAGGTATGGCTGGAAAGCTATTTAGCGCGTCATGGTGAAGCACCACCAGAAAAGCGCAAAAAGAAGCATAAGGGAGCCGGTCGGGCTAAAGAAACCCCGACCAAGGAGCAGCCCCAGTGAGCAGACTTGAACGCTGGTCACGTAAAAAGCGTGGCGTTGAAAGCGGCGAAGCAGACGCAGCATTAGACAACCCTCCCAACGGCAGTGCAGAGCCGACGTCAGAGCTAGGGCTAGAGGCCGATACGCTAAGTGCTACTTCCAGCGATACTGAATCGTTGGGTGCAGAGGCTAGCGTCGATGACGCGCGCCCCCTTCCTGGTAGCTTGGATCACACCTTACCCGACCCTGATCACTTACCGGCAGGCAGTGATTTCAGCGCGTTCATGGCGCCGGGTGTTAGCGCTGCACTGCGCCGCCGTGCCCTAAAAAGGCTATGGGCCACCGGTAACTACAACGTGCGCGATGGTTTGGATGACTACGATGCTGATTATCGTCAGCAGCTTAAGCCTATGGCCACTGAACTGGCAGGCAAGCTTCGCCGCTGGGCAAACAAAGCGGAAGAGGCAGTCGATAGGCCCGCAGAAGCAGACGATGAGAACATCGCGGATGGCAGCATTCCTACCCCACTTGAAGACGTTAATGCCTGTACAAGTGATAGTGGTTTTGTACAAAAACAGCCGCTAGACGACCAGTCTGATTTGTCTGGTGATGAAGTAGACGAATGTATAAATAGGCAGTGATTGTTTTATAAACAATGGGTTGCTGTCGTTATGACGATGAAGCGTTGAGACGCCAATGCGCTTTAAAGTGGCAAAAAACGCCTAGGCACCTACGCTCAAGTTAGAGAAAGCATTAAGATATGCCATTAAAGTAAAAAAACATGACTTTTAATTATAAAAAAAATGACTTTCTGACCGTGAGAATGCATGAACCAACGAATCCAACTGGCATCGGTAGATGACCAGATTAACGTCACCGCCCGCGAAGCGGTACGCCAGCGTATCTCGTGGCCGGTTAACTTAACGCCTGCTAACGTGACTTATCACAGCCGTGGCCATGCGCTGTTGTTGGGTAATTCACACGAGGTTAGCCAAGCTGCCCGAGTGTTACAGGGTCGTGGCTTGGCATCGTTGACGCTGCTGACAACTGATGCTGCAGTTGATTTAGCGGCTGCCAGCGAGCCTCTCACCTGCCAAACGCTAACCGATACCCAGCAATCCCAACTGCGAATCACGGGGTATCTTGGTGCCTTTCGCGTTGAAATAGCGCCCGCGGATAGCGACACGCTCAATCTGGCTCAAGCGCTTATTGAGCGCGACGTGTTTGATGTGGTGCTCGACTTAACGGCAGCAGGCATGTCGAAGGCTACTCATGTATGGGAAATCCCACCACCGGGCTATGTGTGCCTGAATTGGTTAGCCCAAGAAGCTCAGCGCGGTGAGGTTCTGGAAAGCGTTATTGAACTCGTCGGTGAATTCGATAAACCGCGTTATTTCCAGGTTAATAGTGATCTCTGTGCACATTCCTCGAGTGGCAACGTTGGCTGTACGCGCTGTTTGGATGTTTGCCCCGCAGATGCTATTTCCAGCATTCAGGGACGCATTGAATCGCGTATTGAGATTGACCCGTTCCTGTGCCAAGGGGTGGGCAGTTGTACCAGCGCTTGCCCAACCGGTGCGATTGAATTTCGCCTGCCGGAAACCCGTCGTCAGCAAGACACCTTAGCGACGTGGCTGGCCGCCTACCGGGAGGCGGGTGGTCAAGCGCCTGTGATGCGCTTTGTCACCCATGACTTTCTGGATGCTGAACGCAAAGCAGGTGTTGTTACGCCAGGCCATCTGCTTGATGTCCCGCTTGAAGAGCTGGGTGCTGCTGGCCACGATCAGTGGCTTACCGCGTTGGCGAACGGCGCTGCTGAAGTGCGTATTCAGTTGCACGATGAGATGCCGCCTCGTTTAACCACGTTCATCATCCATCAAGTCGCCCAAGCCCACGGCCTGCTAGAAGCGCTGGGGCATGACACTACGCGGATTAAGCTGCTGCAGCCGGAACCGACTGATGAGCGCGATGCACTTCCCACGCTTACGCCCTTAACCGACGCTGCGCTGACCTTTACCGACCCCCATAAGCGCGCCCGCTTTAATCAAGTGCTAGCAACACTGGCGGCACTTGGAGCGCCTAGCAATGACCGGCATAGCATGCCTGAAGGGGCCGCTTATGGTGGCATTCAAGTAGATCGTGAAGCCTGCACGCTTTGTCATGCCTGCGTTAGTAATTGTCCGACGCCTGCATTGAAAGCAGGGGGCGATACACCCGCGCTAAGTTTCTTGGAGTCCGACTGTGTGCAGTGCGGGCTATGTGAACAGGCGTGCCCTGAAAGCGCGATTACGCTGCTGCCTGGTTTTTTGGCTGCACCGGAACGCGACACACGGCAAATTTGCCACGAAGAGGCGGCCTTTGAGTGCATTGGCTGCGGCAAGCCGTTTGCCACTGCCAGTACGGTAGCAACGATCAAAGCGAAGCTGGCTAACCACCCCTATTTCGCGGGCGATGCACTAGCGCGGCTAGAAATGTGCGAGGACTGCCGGGTCAAAGATGTGTGGAAAACTATGATCCGTGACCCTGATGCGCAACTAAAGGTGTAAAGCAATGAGTGATGCAATGCCCACACTTAGCGAGACCGACGCACTGCGGGCCGATATTTATCAGCTTTTAGCCAGCCTGCTACGGCAAGCACCTGACAGTGAGTTATTAACGTGGCTAGCCAGCCTAGACATTGAACAAGACGGCAGCCGACTGGCTGAGTGTTGGGCAGCGCTCTCAAGTGCTACTGGCCAAAGTAGTGTAGATAGCCTTCAGCGTGCCCACTTTCGCCTTCTTGTTGGCGTCATTCAGGGCGAGGTAGTGCCTTACGCGTCTTGGTACCGTAACGGGGAATTAATGGAGGCAGCATTAGTTGCATTACGCCAGGATCTTCGGGCGCTGGGGTTTGAGCGTAGCGAGCATACCCGCGAGCCAGAAGATCATTTGGCTGCTATATGTGAGGTGATGGCGATGCTAATTACGTCCCAAAGCAGCGAGCAGAGCTACTTTTTCCAGCAACACATTGCTCCCTGGTCAACGCACTGCTTTGACGACCTCACTAGAGTAGACACTGTTTTTTACGCATCGCTTGGCCAGTTAGGCGGCGCGTTCATGGAAAGCGAGCAGGCAACGTTGAGCGAAAGAGCGGCCTATCAAGCGGTGCGGATTGTGGAGCCAACGACAACCGCAACTGACGCGGCGCGCGACGTCACACCGTGAGTGGCAGTGCGCAGCGGTAAGCGAATAATAGGGCCAGCAGGCCATGCAGAAGAATAAGGGCATGATAGAGGAGAAACCCATGCACTCGTCACACAACCCTGAGCGCCGCCGGTTTATGAAAACCGTTGGGCTAGGTACCGCCGCTGCCGGTGCGGCCGCTGCTGTAGGTCACGTCACGCTAGCTCAAGCCGATAGCACCACGTCGATTGAGCCTAAAAAACAAACAACGAACTACCACGAAACTGACCATATTCGTGCGTACTATGCGTCGCTGCGTGATTGACGGCGAAATGCCAGGAGAACTGCCATGCGTCTAACTCGCAAAACTAATACTCCCAACGCTTCAGGGCTTGGAATCTCCCGTCGTCAATTTTTAAAGCGTAGTGGCGTCGCCACCGGTGGCGTCGCAGCTGCGGGCTTTATGGGCGCGCCGATGATGCAGCGCGCCGAGTCGGCGAATAAAACTCCCGTATTAGACTCACCCGTTGAGACCAAGCGCACCATTTGCTCCCACTGTTCGGTGGGCTGTGGTGTCTATGCAGAAGTTCAAGAAGGCATTTGGACAAAACAAGAGCCCGCTTTTGACCACCCGATTAACCGCGGTGCGCATTGTGCCAAAGGGGCTTCGCTACGCCAGCACGGTCACTCCACCCGTCGTCTAAAATACCCCATGAAGCTAGTGGCGGGTGAATGGCAGCGACTGAGTTGGGACGACGCGGTTAATGAAATTGGCGACAAGCTGCTTGAACTGCGTGATGCCCATGGCCCCGACAGTGTTTACTGGCTTGGCTCGGCCAAGTTTAATAACGAGCAGGCGTATTTGATGCGCAAGTTGGCCTCCATGTGGGGCACCAACAACACAGATCACCAAGCGCGAATTTGTCACTCCACTACCGTGGCAGGTGTTGCTAACACCTGGGGTTACGGGGCGATGACCAACTCGCTCAATGATATGCAGAACAGCAAGGCGATTCTGTTCATCGGCTCCAACCCGAGTGAAGCCCACCCGGTCGCGATGCAGCATATTCTCATTGCTAAAGAGCGTAATAACTGCGACATCATCGTCGCGGATCCGCGCTTTACGCGTACCGCAGCAAAAGCCAATAAATACGTACGCCTGCGCCCTGGCTCGGACGTTGCTTATATTTGGGGCTTGTTGTGGCACATTTTTGAGAATGGCTGGGAAGACAGCGAATATATCAGCCAGCGTGTTTACGGTATGGATGAGGTGCGCGCAGAGGTGGCTCAGTTCACCCCGAGTGTCGTGGAAGACATTACTGGCGTACCGGAAGCGGATATGTTCGATGTGGCTAAACGGCTTGCTGACAATCGTCCGGGCTGCGTGGTCTGGTGTATGGGCGGTACCCAACACACCACCGGTAACAACAATACTCGCGCGTACTGTATTCTAGAGCTGGCGCTGGGCAATATTGGTAAGTCCGGTGGTGGAGCCAACATTTTGCGGGGCCACGATAACGTACAGGGTGCTACCGATCTCGGCCTTGGCTGTGACTCGCTTCCCGGTTATTACGGGTTATCTGAAGGCGCATGGCAGCACTGGTCCCAGGTGTGGGATGTCGACTATGAGTGGCTAAAAGGCCGCTTTGACGATACCGAGTATGCTGATGGAAAACCGATGTACTCCAGCGGTATTACCGTATCTCGCTGGGTAGATGGTGTACTGGAAGAGGATGAAAATATCTCCCAGCGCACCGCGCTAAAAGCAATGTTCTACTGGGGACACGCGGTCAACTCGCAAACCCGCGGCGTGGAAATGCAAAAAGCCATGCAGAAGCTTGAGATGATGGTCATTGTTGACCCTTATCCCACGGTTGCCTCGGTGATGCATGACCGCTCTGATGGTGTTTATCTGCTGCCTGCAGCGACTCAGTTTGAAACCACCGGCAGCGTGACGGCAACCAACCGCTCTATTCAGTGGCGCGACAAAGTCATTGAGCCGCTATTTGAATCAAAGCCTGATCACGAAATTATGTACCTATTTGCCAACAAGCTTGGCTTTGGTAATGAGTTCGTGAAGAACTTTGAGATGAACGGCAACGAGCCGCTGATTGATGACGTGTTGCGTGAAATCAACCGTGGCATGTGGACTGTTGGCTACACCGGCCAAAGCCCCGAGCGCCTCAAAGAGCACCAGAAAAACTGGCATACCTTCAGCTTTCAGAACTTGCGTGCCCAAGGTGGCCCTGCCGACGGTGATTACTACGGGCTGCCGTGGCCGTGCTGGGGCACACCAGAGTTTAATCACCCTGGCTCACCCAACCTCTATGACACCAGCGTACCGGTAATGGAAGGCGGTATGGGTTTCCGTGCCCGTTTTGGTATTGAGCGCGACGGCGTTAATTTGCTGGCGGAGGGCTCTGCGCCAGTAGGTGGCGAGATTGATGATGGCTACCCCGAGTTTACCGACCAACTGCTTAAAGACCTCGGTTGGTGGGATGACCTGACTGACGTTGAGAAAACGGCCGCAGAAGGTAAAAACTGGAAAACCGACCTCTCAGGCGGTATCCAGCGGGTGGCGATTGATCGTGGTTGCGCGCCTTATGGCAACGCGAAAGCGCGCGCCGTGGTATGGACTTTCCCAGATGCAGTGCCGAAACACCGCGAGCCGCTATACACCACCCGCCGCGATCTGGTCGAACGCTATCCCACCTGGGACGACTTTGACTCAATTATGCGTCTGCCCACGATGTACAAAACCATCCAGGATCGCGATAACAGCGCTGATTATCCGATTATTCTCACGTCGGGTCGCTTGGTTGAATACGAGGGAGGCGGTGAAGAAACACGCTCTATGTCGTGGCTGGCCGAGCTACAGCAAGAGATGTTTGTCGAGATGAACCCCGCGGATGCTAATGACATTGGCGTACGTGATGGCGACGACGTATGGGTTGAGGGTGCAGAAGGCGGCAGAGTGAAGGTGAAAGCCTTGGTCACGCCTCGGGTTGATCGCAAGGTTGCCTTTATGCCGTTCCACTTTGGCGGCATGTTCCAAGGCGAGAGCTTGCGGGATCGTTATCCGGACGGGTCTGCCCCGTACGTCATTGGTGAAGCGGCTAACACCGCCACCACCTATGGCTATGATCCGGTGACACTGATGCAGGAAACCAAGTGCACCATCTGCCGAATTGAGCGGGCTTAAGCCAATAACGTCTCGACCGACCTGATAGAGCCCAGCGTGGGTCAATGCCCGCGCTGGTGAGAGGAGAACACCATGGCTCAAATGAAATTTATGTGTGACGCCGAGCGCTGCATCGAGTGCAACGGCTGTGTCACCGCCTGTAAAAATGCCAATGATGTGGAGTGGGGTATCCAGCGTCGCCGGGTGGTCACACTCAACGACGGCGAAGCGGATGAGATGTCGATTTCAGTGGCTTGTATGCACTGTGACGATGCGCCATGCATGGCGGTATGTCCGACGGACTGCTTCTATAAAACCGACGATGGCATCGTGCTGCACGATAAAGACCTGTGCATTGGTTGTGGCTACTGCCTGTATGCGTGCCCCTTTGGTGCACCACAGTTCCCACAACAAAATGCATTTGGCGAACGCGGAAAAATGGACAAGTGCACATTCTGTGCAGGCGGCCCAGCAGAGAGCAAAGAGGAGGAGTACGAGAAGTACGGCTCCAATCGCATCGCGGAAGGCAAGCTGCCGCTATGTGCGGAAATGTGCTCTACCAAAGCCCTCCTAGCGGGTGATGCGCAAGATGTTGCCGATATCTTCCGTCAGCGTGTCGTTCATCGTGGCCATAAAGATGGTGCTTGGTCGAATAACCCTCAGGCCAGTACTGACAACCTTGCCTACGATGCTGCCCGTAAAGGGTAAGGAGGCGTGTCATGACAACGATGACCACGACCACAATAACACCAGAGGCGCCTGCGCTAGCACTCTGGGGAAGGGCGTTTTTCCAGCGCTGTTGGCGTATCGGCATACTATTACTGCTGCTGGCTGCCAGCCTTGGCATGTCCCAACTAGCGGTTGCCCAGGCTGACACAGACCGCGAGATGGTGACCGCTGCTCCAGGTATCAGTGCAGATCAGTGGCGTCAGGTGCGCAGTGGCGAAACAGGGCCTAACTATCGCGATTCGCGCTTTGACAGTAACTACAGTCTGATCAATTCGAGTGGCGAAACCTGGCGGCAGATCCGTAACCGTTGGGTATCGCCGTTTGGTTTGATTGCGATTGGCGGGATGATCGTGGTGATTGCGCTGTTCTACTTTATGGTTGGGCGCAAACATCTTGATGAGCCGCGCACAGGGCGCAAGCTTTTGCGCTGGTCGTTGTTAATGCGTTCGCTACACTGGACCGTCGCCACCCTGTTTATCACCTTGGCGTTAACAGGGTTGAATCTGCTGTTTGGTAAGTTCGTGTTCCGCACGCTGTTTGGCGACGCCGTTTGGGCATGGATGATCTCAGCTTCCAAAGTGCTGCATAACTATCTTGGCCCGATGTTCGGTGTGCTACTCGTTGTACTGTTAATTAGCTTGCTGAAAGACAATATTCCTAAGAAGCATGACTGGGTATGGTTTAAAAAGGCAGGTGGATTAACAGGCAAGCACCATCCTGACGCGGGTTTTGCCAACGGTGGCGAAAAAGCGTGGTACTGGCTATTAGCCACTGCTGGCTTGGTGGTGATCGCGAGTGGTTTTGTGCTCGACTTCCCCAACTATGGTCAAGGCCGCGATACCATGCAGTGGGCCAACATCATCCATGCGGTGGGTGCGCTTGGGTTGACGGCTGTCGCGCTAGGCCATATCTATATTGGGACTGTCGGTACGGAAGGCTCGTTGGAAGGTATGACCACTGGCTATGTCGATGAAACCTGGGCCAAAGAGCACCACAACTTGTGGTACGAGGAGGTCAAAGATACAGCCATGAGCGAAGAGGAAATCGCGGCACAAAAAACGGACAGCAGTAGTGGCGATGTTTCCGCTACCAAACCTAGCTAGCCGGTTCGCTTAATTGCCACTCGACACCGCCTTCGGGCGGTGTCTTTTGTTATGCTGCTCCCAAGCCACTTGATAAGAGGATCGCCAATGTCAGCGTTTAATGAATTTGACCAAACGACGCGTACAGAGCTAGAAGCCGCCGCGTTTCGGCGTTTGTTACAGCATTTAGACGACAATAAGGATGTGCAGAACATCGATCTGATGATTCTGGCGGATTTTTGCCGCAACTGTTTATCGAAATGGTTGGTGTCTGCCGCTGAATCGCGCAATGAAACTCTCAGCTACGAAGAAGCCCGAGAGTATGTATACGGGATGCCCTATAGTGAATGGAAGGAGCTCTATCAGCCGCCTGCGACTGCCGAGCAGAAGGCTGCCTGGGAAGCGCACCATGCTAAAAAGAAAGCAGCCAAATAGGGATGACGTTGATGAGTGAGCCAATGGTACCTCTTAAAGTCGCCGTGCTTACGGTTTCTGATACACGCACGGATGAGACTGACCGCTCCGGCCAGGCGCTGGTGCAGCGTTTAACCGAAGCTGGGCACACCCTGGCAGAGAAACGCATCGTGCCGGATGACGTCTACCAAATTCGTGCGGTAGTCGCCCAGTGGATTGCCGACACAAATGTACAGGTGGTGATTACCACGGGCGGTACAGGTTTTACCGGGCGAGACTCGACACCTGAAGCTATTTCGGTGCTGCTGGATAAGCGTATCGAAGGCTTTGGCGAGCGCTTTCGCCAACTAAGCGGCGATGAGATCGGTAGCTCGACCATTCAGAGCCGTTGCCTCGGCGGCTTAGCCAACGCTACGGTTGTCTTCTGCCTGCCGGGTTCAACCGGCGCCTGCCGTACTGGCTGGGACGGCATTTTGGCCGAGCAGTTGGATAGCCGTCATAAGCCTTGTAATTTCGCCAACCTAGTTATCCCAGGCCGGGGGCAGCATGGCTGAGCTACAGCCGATAAGTGCCGCGCTTGAAGCGCTGTTGGCAGATGTCACGCCGCTCGGTGCAGAGTGTATACCGCTTGAGGCCGCTGCTGGGCGCGTGCTGGCCGAAGCCATTACCGCGCAGTTAGACGTACCGCCGTTTGATAATAGCTCAATGGATGGCTATGCACTGCGTGCCAGTGATGCGGGTAAGTGGTTGCCGATCAGCCAGCGTATTGCGGCAGGCAGCCCGGCAGTGCCGCTGGCGGAAGGCAGTTGCGCACGGATTTTTACCGGCGGTGAGATCCCCCCAGGGGCCGACTGTGTGGTGATGCAGGAGCGAGTGACTCAGGAGGGTGACCAGGCATTGATGCCGGATGCGCTGCCGGTAGGTGATAACGTGCGCCGCCAGGGTCGTGATGTGCGCCGCGGTGAGTTACTGCTGCCCGCTGGTGAATGCTTGGAGGCTGCCGCGTTAGGGCATTTGGCCGGTCAAGGGGTTACCCACGTTAGCGTGCGCCGTCGCCCTCGGATAGCGCTACTGTCGACTGGCGATGAGATCATTGATCCAGGCGCGCCGTTAAAACCAGGTCAACTGTATAACTCCAATCGGCCGATGCTGAAGAGACTGTTAGAGACGTTTGGCGCGGAGGTGGTCCAACTAGTGAGTGTGCCGGACGATTTCGACCAGACCGTTGCGCTGCTCACAAACGCAGCGGCGGACGCCGATGTGGTGGTAAGTACGGGTGGTGTCAGCGTGGGTGAGGAAGACCATGTCAAAGCCGCGCTGGAATCGCTAGGCCAATTAGATATGTGGAAGCTGGCGATTCGCCCAGGAAAGCCGCTGGCGCTGGGCCGTTTGCCACGCCAAGACGACAGTGAGGCGCGCTTTGTAGGACTGCCGGGTAACCCTGTTTCTGGGTTTGTGGGCGCGTGGTTATTTTTACGACCGTTGATGGGTGCGTTACTGGGGTGTTCGGCGTTGAACGCCTTACCTACGCTGACGGCCTCCGCTAACTTCGCTACTCAGACCGGCCCGCGCCAGCACTATATGCGTGTTGCGCTACGTTTTAGCGAAGCGGGCATCATTGCTGATGCGTTTGAAGACCAAAACTCTGGCGTGCTGTCATCCTGTATTAGTGTAGATGCGTTAGCGGTGATTGATCCGCACCAGCAGGTAGAAAAAGGCACGTTGGTGCGCTGTTTATGGTTGCAGCGTTAGCGCTGCGCCATCAAACAACAAACGTACCGTTTGGTTGGCCATCGTTAAGCCTCGTAGGGCGGGGCTGACGTGGCGTGCGGCAATTAAAGGAGGTAATGGAAACAGCTCCGTTATCGGTGTGTGCGCTAAGGCGACGTCGCCAGTCACGCCTAACTGCCAAGCGCCGTTGGTATCCTGAAGGGTCAGCCAGTGGGTGGGGGCTACGCTCAACAATGGCGCGTTAAGCAACAGGCACTCGGCATTCGCGCAACGCGGTAGGTGGGCCGATTTCGCTAACCCCGCGACGTGGCGTGCTTCGATGGCGGCGAGCGTATGGCCAGCACTAAACAGCACTAAAGCAACGTGGGACGCTGCGTCTAAGGAGTGATTCGGCGCGCCAATGGCCATGGGCTTACCCTAGGCCTTGTTGATAGGCGTTGAATAAAGCATCTGGATCCAGCAGGGCAATGGCCGCGCTGCCTTCGACAGAATCGCCGTTAGTCTCTTTTTCGCCGCCCTCTGCTGGCGTTACATCAGGTTGCCAGAGGGCGCTCACATAAGGCATTAGTTGGCTGGCGAGGGTGTCCGGTGCCGGTTTCAGTGCGCTGATCGGGATGTCGCAAACATCCTCTAAATAATCGATACGAACGGCGCTGCGAATGCCCGCGGCGGTCACGACTAACAGCATGCCCGTTTGTTCCGTAGGGGGGAGACCGAGAACTGCCTGTAGGGTTACCACCGATTCAATGTTGCCGCGCAAGTGAATCACACCTTCCGTAGAAGCAGGCAAGCCAGGCACGAAATAAACCGGTTGATCACCATTCAAAATTTCATTGACCGCACTGCCGGGCAAAGCGAACCGTTGCTCCGCTAGGCGAAATAACACCAACTGCTGGCAAGGTTCGTCCACGTCAATAATCGTGTCATCGTTACTCTGACGTGCTAGTGCCTCTTCGAGCGAAAGAGACGGGTTGTCATGCTGTTGATGGGTGTTGGTCATTGTTTTTTCACACCGGGTTGCTTCGGTTGCGCTTTTCCTTTTGCGTCGTTCTCGTTATTAATGACTACTTGATTACGCCCCTGCCGTTTTGCTAGGTAAAGTGCTTGGTCCGCGCTTAGGCGTAACGCTTCAGTGGAAGGCTGGCTGGGAAAACTGCTAATGCCTGCACTGAAGGTGCAGCGAAAGCGCTCTCCGCCAGCATGAAAATCTACCTGTTCGAAATCGTGGCGCAGTTCGTCAATAAGTTCGGCTGCGCGCTTTGCGGTGACCCCTTTTAGCAATACGACAAACTCTTCACCGCCATAACGCCCGATGATATCGGATATGCGCAAGCGGGTTTTTAGCAGCCGCGCCAGCGTGATGATGACCTGGTCACCCGCTAGGTGGCCGTAGGTATCATTGATCGTTTTAAAATGGTCAATGTCGAGCATGGCCATCGCATGTTGGCTACCTTCACGATATGCCTGAGCAAGTGTTTTACCGATAAGATCCGTCGTGGTGCTGTGGTTATAAAGCCCTGTCATGCTGTCCTGGGTCATCAGCGAACGCAGTAGATGCAGGCGTTCGGCACGAAGCCGTACCGCAGACACGAGCTCGTCAGGGGTAACCGGCTTGGTAATAAAGGCTTCTACGCCTGCCGTCATGGCCAGTAGCTGCTTTTGGCTGTCTGTTTCACTAGATAGGTAAATAATGGGCAGGCCAATATGCGCGGATTGCTGGCGGATAATTGTCGCTAGCTCTTCACCAGAACATACCGGCATATACATATCAATTAACAGTAAGTCAGGGCTAAAGCGGTCTAAAGCGCTTAGCGCGTCAGCAGGGTGATGCACCTGCTGAACAATCATGCCGGCTTCTTCAAGCATCAATGAGTGGTAGCTGGCAGCGTCGGGTTCATCATCGACGACCAACACGCGCAACGGTTCTTCATCCAAGGGGCTAGTGAGCTCGTCGATAGCTAACATTAAATCCAGTGGCTTAATGGGCTTGGTAAAGTACCCATTACAGCCAGCTCGAACAGCACTCAGTCGTGAATAAAAGTCACCATAGGACGACAGTACGATGGAGGGCAGCCGCTCTCCGATTAATTTATTCAGGCTGGTCAGCGTTTCAGTACCCGCGGTGTTACCTTGCGGAAACTGTACATCCATAATGACCGCGTCGGGGCGGCGGGTAATGACCGCATTAAAAAATGACTCTGTGTCTTCAAAATGGACCACTTCATGCCCAAAACAGCGAAGATGATGTAGCAACTGGTCGACTTGGTCGGGCTCATCGTCACATAGATAAATAAGCCGCTGACGCTTACTGCGTGTCTGTGGCGCTACTGATGAGAATTCGACGCTGTTGAGTGATGCCAGTACGGTTTGCTGGCCATGCAGTGACTGTAAGTACTCAATTTCTTCACTGAGCTGCTGGAAAAGCTCTGAAATCAGGCTGTTTATGTCATTAATAGCCTGGTCATCAAAAGCATGGCTGGCAGAAGCCGGCGTCGCCTTGAGTAGTTCTTCACCTTGATCTGCCAACATGGCAATTCGTTCAAAGCCCAATGAGCGGCCGGTACCTTTTAAGCTATGGAAAAAGCGGTGAAGCTCCGGGGCTAGGCGTGACTCTGCCTCCGTTGAAAGTCGGCTTTGTTGCCACTTTGTTACGGTTTTCTGTAAACGTGCTGGTAGCTGTTCAATAAAGCGTTGGCGCAGCTGGTTCAGCTTTTGTTGCAATGTCGGAGCAGATGGTGACATCAGACTACCTGTTCATGTGGGCGAACGGTGCGCTGTAATGCAAATGGCAAACGTTCAACCGTTGAGCGCTTGAGTCACGGCATTGCCTAACGTGGATTCTAGCTCCGCATCTTTTTGCAGGCAGGCGTTTAAACCAGGCGTCTGCATAAGGGTTGAACTAGGTGAGTCGCCTGTGAGCAAAATAAAAGGCAAGGTAACGTCTTGTTCACGCAGCATTTCCAAGAACTCTATCCCATTGATGAGCGGCATATGCATGTCGCTAACAATAAGCGCGATACTGTCCAAGCTATCCAACAGCTGTGTGGCCTCCATGGCATCATTGGCCATGACCGTTGTATAGCCCTGGAACTCTAGCAGCGTTGCTGTCATTTCACAGGCCAACGGGTCGTCATCTACGATCAATATTTGCATGATTAACCTCCGTCATGGCGTGTGCTTAGCCGAGTAGCGCTTTTAGCGTATCCACCAAATTGTTCTGATCAAAGCTGCCTTTGACAATATACGCGTCGGCGCCTACTTCAATGCCGCGCCGACGGTCTGCTTCTTTTTCTCGTGATGTGATAATGATAATCGGCTTATAACGATAAATCTCATTTTCTCGCAGACTCGCAGTGAGCGCAAAGCCATCCATGACAGGCATTTCAACGTCGGTGAGCACTGCATCAAACGAGTCAGCCAGGGCCTTGTTCAGACCATCACGGCCATTTTCTGCCAGGGTGACCTGATATCCCCAGGCTTCTAAGACATCTTTTTCAATTTCTCGGGTGTTCAGAGAGTCATCGACGACGAGTATACGATGTGTCTGGGGCGGTTGATCCGTTTTAGCTAGCGCTTTCGGGGCATAGCGGCGCGAGTGTTCCAGCAGCGTCGGCACGTGTAATAGGCTAACCAACGTATTGCGCCCTAGCGTGACCATGCCAGAAACCAGTGGTAAATGGCGCAAATGCGTGGGCAACGGCTTAATTACCATATCGCGTTCATCCACCAAGGCATCAATAATTAGCGCCAGTTTTTGATGACGTTGATGTACGACGAGTAACAGTAAGTTGTCAGCATCAGTGGGCGTATAGGGTAGGTCTAATAATTCCGCAAGTGAAACGACCGGCACGAACTCGTTGCGCAGGATCAGTGTTTTTTGCCCGGCAGCATCAATAAAGTCCGTTGATGCATGCTCTACAAGCTCTGACACATAAGGTGCTGTTACACCTAGCGTGACAGCGCCCACGTTGATCAGGAGAACGCGCATCATGGCTAGCGATAAAGGCAGGCGCAGGGTAAAACAGGTGCCTTTGCCCGGGTGGCTGGTTAGACGTAAATCACCGTTGAGCTCGTCAATGACCGTTCGCTTGACGACATCCATCCCCACGCCACGACCTGAAAAGTCGGTAATCAGGGGTTTGGTTGAGAAGCCGGGTAAGAAAATAAGCTCTAAGGTTTCCTGCTCGGTTAGGGTAAGCAGCAGCTCTTCACTGAGTAGTTGCTTGGAGAGTGCCTTTTGCCGTACCGCATCTAGGGAAATACCCGCGCCGTCATCACGCATTTCAATCACTACCCAGCTGCCGTCTTGCCAGGCCTCTAGCGATAACTGCCCCCGTGTAGGCTTGCCAGTTGCCTGCCGTTCAGCGGGTGTTTCCAGGCCATGGTCTAACGCATTCCGCAGTAGATGAATTAGCGGGTCCGAGAGGCGATCTATCATCTGCCGGTCCAGCTCAATCTCACTGCCGTGAACACGGCAATTGACTTGTTTGTCTAGCGAATGGGCAAGGTCTCTGGCCATTTGCGATAAGGGGTCAAACACCACGCTCAGCGGTAGCATGCGCATTTGCAGAGCTCGGTCATGGAGATCGCTCATTAGACCGTCGTGGGAAAGCACACTGTCCTTCAGCTCGCGGCTAAAAGCGTTAAAGGGGGCCTGCTGATCTTTGGGTAACGAGGCGCCAAGGCTGCGTGCCTGTTCTACGAGTGAGTGCAGATGGTGGTGCCCTGACAACACTTCCCCCATCAGGCGAATAACGTCATCTAGGCGGTCAAGACGCACGCGTACCGTGTCTGTTAAGCGTAGCTCTTGAGCCGGAAGAGCAGGGCTTTTCATTGCCGATGGTGCAGTGTTGAGGGCTGCGTTCTCGGCTTTATCGTCCTCGGATACGCTTGTTTTAGGAGAGGGTGCGGGGGACGACTTCCCCGCCGCGGCGTTTTCCAGGGCTTGGCAAAGCTGATTGTCGGCTTCCGCTAGCTCTGCTGGAGAAACACCTTGGGCAAGTTGGCTAACTAGATCAGACAGCGCGTCCGTGGCTTGATTAAGCAGGCACGTGACATCAGGTGAAGCGGTTTGTGTCCCATCGCGTAGTGCGCTTAGCAGCTCCTCTGTACTGTGAGCGATCGCCGTAATGGGCGTCAGCTTCAGCATACGCGAAGAGCCTTTCAGCGTATGGGCCGCACGAAACAGCTCATTGATACGTTCTTGATGGGTATCGCCTTGTTCTAGCGCTTCAATACCCTCCCTTAAACGAGGCAAGTGGTCTGACGCTTCTTCAATAAAGCGCTGAATAAAGCGTTTAATATCCAGTGCCATTAACCCACTCCCTGTGTCGTTGCTTGTGCACCAAGGTAGCGAGTTGCCAAAAAGTAGGCATCCCCCGGAGGAATAGGCGGCGCAATGACGCTCAATCCACCATCCGCCTGTTTTGACGCATCCAGTAGGCGAATAACCGCTGCATAGCCACGCTTTCGTTGTTCGGGAGCATCACTAAGCTCGCCTAGTCGGAAAAGCTCAGCTTGAAAAAAGTGAGCTGGCCAGCACTCAGGAGCAACGTAAATGGCTCGCTTAAAGTAGTCGTAAGCGTCAGCAAAATTCTGCTGCCAGCGAGCCACTAAACCTGCCAGCAGTAACGCATCGACACTCCAAGGCTGTTGCACGAGAAGGTCAGAAAGTAGCGCGGCTGCTTCTGAAAATGCGTTCTGGTTCAGTAAATGATGAGCTTGCTGCAAAGCCGCGTTAAACGATGCCATCGGCTGCTTGTGCTCAGGTTCTTTCTCGGGTTCTTTCTCAGGTTCTTTCTTAGGTGGTTGAGGAGGCATCTCTGACAACACCGGTGGGGCTGGCAACGGATCGTCGCGATAGGGTGGTTCATCATTGGCAGGTAAGGCACCGGGCAAGGTGCTCTCTTGGAAAAAGAACACTCCTTGAGCCTGATGCAGTTCCAAAATGCCCAGGTCGTTGCCTAATGTTTCCGTGACACCACACATCAAAACGCCATGAGGTTCCAGTAGCTGCTTCAGGTGGCGCTGTATATCGCGCCGGGTCGATTCATCAAAATAGATCGATACGTTGCGAAATAAAATGACGTCGAAGGGGCCTAGCTTGTCTGCGTTTGGCTGCAAGACATTAAATGAACAAAAGGTGACCCAGTGGCGAAGCGCATCATCTATTTTGAAGCGTCGGCCCGCTGGGTGAAAATAGCGATGTTTTAGCGCAGGGTTCAGTGCCCGAAACGACATGCCGCTGTAAATGCCTTTTTGGGCTTTACTAAGAACCTGCTGATCAACGTCTCCCCCTGTAATATGGAAGAGTTGCTTGGCGCGCTCTCCGTAGCGCTCAAATAGCGCAATAGCAGCACTGTAAGGCTCTTCACCTGAAGAACATCCGGCGCTGAAAATAGCCAATGGCTTACCTTTTTCAGCCAGCCGCCGCGGGAGGTAGGTGTCGGCTAACCAGTGCAGCGCTTCAGGCTCCCGGTAGAAGTAGGTTTCGTTCACCGTTAATTGACTAACGAAGCGATCAAACATCGCTTCGTTTTGCTCTAGTTGCACAATGAGCATCGAGGTGTCGTTAATGTCGGTGTCTGTTTGAAGTGCCTCCACTGCTTTAACGAGACGAGCTTCAGCGAGGCCCTCTAAGTGCAAACCGCAGCGACGATGCACCAGATCCTTGAACGGCGTCAGCGAACTCATAGCGATTTCGTCCAGGTAGACAACCGTTGCCCAATGGTCTCGCGAATGAGCCTGGCAGGGAGCTCATCAAGGGAAACAACATGCTGGATAACACCGGCACTAACCGCTTCTTGGTTCATGCCATAAATAACCGAGCTGGCTTCGTTTTGGGCAAAGGTACAGCCTCCCGATAAATGAATAGCGCGCATGCCGCTAACGCCATCACGCCCCATGCCCGTTAAAATCACTCCAATAGCCTCTGGGCCATAAACATTAGCGACGCTCGTTAACAGTGCATCGCAACTGGGGTGATAAAGCGAATTATCTGGGCTCTGCTGTAGTTGAAGGCGGTGGGATGGCGTGACACGCAAGTTGCGTTCCGATGGCGATAGATAAATAACGCCTGGCTTTAGCGATTCACCATGCTGAGCAACGCAAACGGGCATTGAACAGAGCGATGTCAGCCAGTGCGCCATGCCTTCAATAAAGCCATGGCTGATATGCTGGGCAATCACCACCGGTGCAGGAAAGTTGGTCGGCAGCTTGCTAAGTAAATGGGCGAGTGCCTGCGGCCCTCCGGTTGAGCAAGCAATGGCGATAATACGCTGGAAAGCTTTCGGCCTATTAGGGCGATCAACAGGCCGCGTGTTTACCGGTGCAACGGGCATGGCAGAGGTTGATCGGCGCCGTAGGCGAGTAATAACGGCCACTCCCGAAAGAAGCCGGACACGCGCGAGTAGCCGTTGTGCGTCTTCATCATCAAGAGTCGGCTTCTGCATCACTTCTAGCGCGCCAACATCGAGCGCTCGGTAGGCCGTTTCGGCATCAGAGCGGTCGCTTACCACCAGGATAGGAACCCCTTTGGTATGCATAATTTCTTCAATGGCGCTGAGACCGTCCATGACCGGCATATTCAGATCCATTGTGATCAACTGCGGCGATAAACGGTGGGCAAGTTCCACTGCTTCACGCCCGTTGCTGGCTTCACCAACCACCTCAATGTCGCCATCGCGGGTGAGGATGTCGCGCAGCACGTCACGTGCCAGTTGGCTATCGTCCGCCATCACTACCCGAATTGCACTCATCGCAGCGTCCTCACGAAGGGCGTTGGTGGTTTGCATCCTGTTGAGCCAAGGTAAATTCCTGCACCAGCGCATTTAACTCTGCCGACATGTTGATCATATCTTGGCTGATCTCGGTAATGCTGCGTACTGACTGTGCATTACGTGAGCTGGCTGTATCAATATCGCGCAAAGCAATAACCACCTGATTGCTAGCAGTTTTCTGCTGTTGGGTTGACAGTGATATTTGCTGCGCTGCGCTACTGGTTTGGCTCGCCGCTTTGAGTAGTGCATCCAGGTCTTGAGCGGTATGAATACTGACCTCAACGCCTTTCTCTATTGAAGACGCTCCCTTTTCAGAGGCGACAACTAAACGATTTATGGCATTTTGAATTTCTTCGGTGTGGCCTTCTATCTCTTGGGTTGAGTCAGTAACACTATCTGCCAAGCGACGTATTTCGTTTGCCACAACAGAGAAACGGCGACCTGACTCGCCCGCACTTGATGCCTCTAGGGCGGCATTAAAGGCAATCAGTTTAGTTTGCGCAGCAAGGGTGTTGATCAGCTCCATGACCTTGCTGATTTGTTTAGACTTAGCGCCCAGTGCCATGATTTCTGTCAAGCTCTGTTCGCTGTCGCTGCGAATATCCTGCATTTTTGACTGCAGCAGTTGCATCGCTGTGCTGCCCTTACGGCTGCGTTCAAGCGTTTGATTGGCTACTTCTACCACAGATTGCGAATGATCAGCGATTTGTGTAGATGAGGTTGAAAGCTCCTCCATGGTCGAGGTTATCTCAGCCACTGACGAGGCCATTTCTTCTACAGCGGCGGCCATCGTCTGGTTCGCTTCATGACTAATGTCCCCGCCTTGAATACCCGACAGTCCCGCCGTTTGCGCTAAGCGATCGGCCACTTGAGTGAGTGCCAGTGCGTTGTTGGAAACCGCCATAATGGTTCGAGATAAGCGTGCTAGCAGCTCGTTAGTCTGATTCGCTAAATCGCCAATTTCAGCCTGATCATCGGTGTCTACGCGGCGGGATAAATCGAGACTGTTGGTAATCTCTTTAAGCTGGCGTTGCAGGCGAGTTAAGGGGCGGATCAAGCTGCCGGTAAGTGGGTATAAAATAATCAACCCACCTAAGAGGATCACAAGCCCGAAGCCCGTCGATGCAAAAAAACGTTCTCTGATGGAGCTTAAATACTCCTCTTTAGAAACTTCAACCATCAAGTAGCGCTGCAGCTCGGGTAACCAGCGGGTGGAGACTAAAAAGGTGTGGTTATCACGTTGGATTTCGTGCACACGAAGTTCTTTTTCATCTTGCAGTAAGCTGGCTGATTCCTGGCTTTGAAGCGCTGCCAGTGACGTCTCGTCACTGCGAATAAGTAACTCACCCTCCGCATTGAGTAACGCGGCGCGGCCGGTTTCGCCAAGTCGGAAGTCTTCAATTAGCTGCGCCAATCGAGAAAGATCCAGCCCCGCACCAGCCACAATAAGAGGGCGACCATTGAGTGCCTGTTCACGACTACGGAAATTTAAAAAGACAAACGCTTCTTCTGGTGAGAAAGTATCACTGTCTAGGTTTAGATTATAAGCAGTATCGCTATCGGTAAACTGATAGTACCAGTCATCATCGCCGCCGGGCGCTTGTAGCGTCCGCTCTAGAAACTCTCCACCGCGGTACTGGAAGTAGTAGCCGCGCCCTTGATATTGAGCCGCGATAAACAACAGTTCGGTGTCGAGCTGTTCCATCAAACGTGACAAATAGCGCATGACGCCCGGCTGGTCGGTGTCTGGCATTCCGTTGCGCACCCACTGCTCAATGAAATAGCTGTCGGCTAGGCTTTCTGACAACGCTAGCGCTGGACTCAACCTAAGCGTTAGCCGGGTGGCAAGGCCCTCTACCTGACTAGGCAGCTCTTCGTTTAGCAAGTTTTCCAAGCGCGCCTGGCTATGTGAACGGGCCTGCAGGTAGAGCGCTAGCAGCATAGCCAGTGCCAATACCGTTCCAAATGAGATAAACAGTCGTAACCGTAATGGCAAGGATTTCCAACGCGCTGTCATTATCGCTTCTGCTCCGAGTTAACTGGTGACGCTAGTAAGTAGGAAGTGCTAACACTGATTGCTTAGCGTTAAATAACGTTACAAGAAGCCTATCATATGACGATTTCAGCGGCTTTTATGAAGGCTGTCCAGTTTTCTCATTAACGCTACGTCACTCGACAGGTAAATGCTGTGACAAAGGTGATGCACTTTGCGATGAAATCAAGCGTGATGAGTGGCCGCTAAAGTAACATCATTGTGACATGGACTGTGCGGCTTGATCCGTGCGACTTAGCACTTGTGACTTAGCCCTTATGACTTGGCCCCTCCTTCCGTAGTGATCAACCACCGTAGCAACTTGTAAAAAACACTTAGGTAGTAAAAAAAACGTCTTATTTTCTTTTTATTGCTACTAAAGAATAATAGTTGAATCGTTTCATCTCCTTAGAATGCCTGTGAATATTGGTAATTTTACCTACATTCACTGCGTCGCCTGCCGATAAGCGACTACTCCCAAGGACCTTCCCATGCATGCCCTAACGCTGGCATCGTTTCTCTTTTTTACCGGCCTGGTGGCCTTTGTTACGTGGCGCATTACGCGTAGAGATGATCACCGAAGTACGAGTGGCTATTTCTTAGCCGGAAGGACACTAACCTTTCCACTAATAGCCGCCTCACTGCTGATGACCAATCTCTCAACTGAGCAGATGGTTGGGCTAAACGGTTCCGCGTTTACCGATGGTCTGAGTGTTATGGCCTGGGAAGTGATTGCGGTGATCGCTTTGGTAGCACTGGCGCTGTTTTTCCTACCGCGCTTTCTTAAAAGTGGAATCGCAACGCTTCCACAGCTGTTAGCAATACGTTTTGATAACGGTACTCAACTGATTGCCAATGTGATTTTCTTGATTGCTTACGCCGTTGTGCTGTTGCCTATCATTCTCTATTCAGGGGCTATTGGTTTACAGGGCATGCTTGATCTTCAAGGGCTTACCGGCATTCAGTCGAGTACGGCGCTGCTGTGGGCCACTGTCTGGACGGTTGGCATCATCGGCGCGGTCTATGCGCTGTTTGGTGGCCTGCGTACGGTAGCGGTCTCAGATACCTTGAATGGCGTCGGTCTATTGATCGGGGGCTTTGTCATCGTTTATTTCGGCCTTCAGGCAGTGAGCAATGGCAGTGGCATCATGGAAGGCTGGAGCATTCTGAAAGAGAGCGATCCGAGTAAATTTAACTCGGTAGGTGGTCCTGACCAGCAGGTGCCGTTCTCGACTATTTTTACCGGCGTCCTGTTGCTACACCTGTTTTACTGGACGACGAACCAGCAAATTATTCAGCGCACCTTTGCGGCAAAAAACCTCGCAGAAGGCCAAAAAGGTGTGTTGCTGACCGGCTTCTTTAAACTGTTAGGCCCGCTCTATCTGGTGCTGCCGGGGATCATTGCTTACCACCTTTACGCCGACCAAGGCGTTCGCGCGGACGAAGCGTATGGCCACTTGGTGTTTAACGTGTTGCCGCCGTACCTAACAGGTTTCTTTGCTGCGGTAATGGTCGGGGCGATTCTCTCCTCGTTTAACTCGGCGCTAAACAGTACCACCACGATTTTCAGCCTGGGTATCTATAAAGGTGTGCTGAAAAAAGATGCCACTGAAGAAGAGGTCGTGAAATCAGGCAAGGTATTTGGCTGGATTATGGCCGTAACGACCATGATTATTGCGCCGCTGTTGGCAGGCCAGGATAGTCTATTTGGCTACCTGCAGAAGATGAACGCGATTTACTTTATCCCTATTTTGGCGGTTGTTCTGGTGGGGCTTCTGACCAAACGCGTGCCTCCCATGGCGGCTAAAGTAGCGTTAGTAGGGGGCTGTTTGCTGATCGCAGCAGGCTACTTTGTTCCGCCGTTTAACAAGCTGCCGATGGTGATGCATGAGTTCCACTTTGTCGCCGCTGTGTTCGTGCTGTTGGTTGCCGTGATGCTGATCATTGGTAAGCTGCGTCCCCGCGCCACCGCCTGGGTGCAAGAAGATTCGGGCGATGTCGATCTCACTCCCTGGAAGGGCGCTGTGCCAACCGGCATTGTGCTTGTGGTATTAGTGGTGATTATGTACGCCTCGTTTGCTGGCTGACCACCGCTAACACAACGTAGATATTGTCACTGACGCCCCGCCTATGCGGGGCGTCAGTGTTTGTAAGGCGGTTATAGAGCTAAGTCGCTCGGTAGGTATCTCCAAAGCGCTTACGCAGCTCGTTTTTTTGCACCTTACCCATCGTATTGCGCGGCAGTTCATCGACAAAGAAGACCCGCTTGGGCTGCTTATACTTAGCGAGCCGTCCATCTAAATGGGTGATTACTTGCTCCTCTTCAAGCTGGTTTTCTCCAAGATCGGCACCTTGCTGGCGAACGACCACTGCGGTAACGCCTTCGCCAAAGTCAGGATGCGGTAGACCGATGACTGCGGATTCTGCGACTTGCTCAAGCTCATCGATCACCTGCTCCACCTCTTTGGGGTAGACGTTGTAGCCGCCGGAAATCACCAGATCCTTGTCACGGCCCACAATATGCACATAGCCCTGCTCGTCGACCATGGCGAGATCGCCGGTAATGAAAAAGCCATCGTCTAATAGCTCTTCACGGGTTTTTTCGGGCATTCGCCAGTAGCCGATAAACACATTCGGGCCGCGAATCTGCAGCATGCCAATCTCGCCCAAAGGCACCTCATCGCCGGTTTCACGATTGGTAATGCGCATCTCCACACCGGGTAGCGGCATGCCCACGGTGCCTGCTCGGCGGGCGCCTTCATAGGGGTTGGAGAGATTCATATTAGTTTCGGTCATGCCGTAGCGTTCAAGAATCGCATGGCCTGTTTTGGCTTCAAATGCCTCGTGGGTCTCGGCGGTGAGTGGCGCAGAGCCGGAAACGAACAGCCGCATATGGGCAGTCGCTTCTGGGGTTAGTCGTTCGTCCTGAACTAGCCGGGTATAGAAGGTGGGAACGCCCATCATCACACTGCCATGGGGCAGCTCATCAAAAATCACATCCGCATCGAACTTGGGCAGGAATAGCATGCTGGCGCCCGCTATCAAGGTGACGTTGCAAGCGACGAATAAGCCGTGGGTGTGGAAGATTGGCAGTGCATGGATCAGCCGATCATCAGCGCTGAAGTGCCATGCTTTGGCCAGGGTCTCGGCGTTAGAGGCGAGGTTTTGGTGCGTTAGCATAGCGCCTTTGGAGCGCCCGGTGGTGCCTGACGTGTAGAGAATCGCAGCCAAGTCACGCTGACCAATCGCCACTATGTCTTGCCTTGGCGTTGCCGCTTGGGCGGCTTCCATCAGGCTGCCATCGGCAGCGCTGCCTAGGGTTGCCACCGCAGGGCAGCCGGTTTCAGCAGCAAGCAACCGCGCTTGCTCTTCTAGTGTCGGTCGACAAACAAATAGCGCTGGCTCGGCGTCATTTAAAAAGTAGCGAATTTCATCGCTGGTATAGCCCGTATTGAGGGGTAAATAGACGCCGCCGATGCGCAGGCAGGCCAAGTAAAGCAGTATCGCCTCAGGACTTTTATCCACCTGTACCGCGACGCGGTCACCTTGCTTAACGCCTAGCTCGGTGAGTGCACCCGCAAGCTGCGCACTGATGGTTAGCGCATCGGCGTAGCGATAGCGGCGGCCGTCGCGGGTGGTGATAAAATCGGCCTCTGCGCGCTCGCGCATTTTGGCAGCAAAGGTTTCAAATAGGTTGTAGCTCATTTGGTGGTCTCTCCCTTGGCCAGCTTGCGGGCGCGTTTGGCGAGGTCACGCACCTCATTTGAGCAAGCAACGGCCGCCTTGGCGGTATAGTTTTCGTGATTGCGCTCGATATCGTTCAGCACATACAGATAGTTAACCATCAGTCCTGCGGCTTGTTTAAAGCCCTTCTCGGAGGTATCGCCCAGCCAGTTAATGCGGTGCAGTTCGGCGCCATTGCCGAGGTGAAAGCGGGCCACCGGATTGAGTGGCAAGCCGTGGCGGTTTTTCTCTTCGGCCAGATAACGGGCGGCCAGTGGGCGAATCGCGGCTTTCAGCTGCTCCTCAAGGGCTTGGTCCTGATGCCATCCTGGGGTTTCAAGCCCTTTGAGTGATTGACGCAGCGACGAGGGAAGTTGCTCATCGTCCCGCTGCTCCTGAAGCCACTGAGCGAAGCCAGGCACCGGCGAGAGGGTGACGAAGTATTTAAGCTGCGGCAGCTCCTGGGAGAGCTCTTGCACCACCTGTTTGATCAAAAAATTACCGAAGGAGATCCCGCGCAGCCCGTTCTGACAGTTGCTAATGCCAAAGAACGCCGCCGTGTCAGCATCCTCGGGGTCATCGATACCTTTTTTGCTATAGCTGCTTTCGCCAGAGAGGATGGGTTGAATACGGCTTGGCAGGCCCTTGTGGAGGGCCACTTCTACAAAGATTAGCGGCTCATCGCCAATCGCCGGGTGGAAAAAGGCGAAACAGCGACGGTCACGGGCATCCAGCCGACGGCGCAGGTCGTCCCAATCCTGAATCTCGTGTACCGCTTCGTAGCGGATGATCTTCTCTAGAATTGAGGCGGGGGTGTTCCAGTCAATGCGCTTGAGCATCAAAAAACCACGGTTAAACCAGGAGCCGAACAGGTGAGCGAAATCGTTGTCGATAGCCGCTAATTCCGGCTGTTCGCGTAGCAACCCCAGCAGGTCTTCACGCATTTTAACCAGCTCATAGGTGCCGTCGCTGGCGAGATTTAGGCGCCGGAAAAGCTCTTGGCGACGGGGCTCACAGGCTTCAAACAAGCGCTGTAGCGATTGATTGTCGCGAGCGTCTTGATACGCCAGATAGGCCGCGTCAATGGGGCCGGGCTCGGCCGCAAAGTCAGTCGTTAGGCGGGCAAAGAAGCTGCTTTTTTCAGCTGCCGAAAGGCGCTGATAAATCGCCAAGGCGCGGCTTGCCAGCGCGATGCTGGAAGCTTCGCCATCGCTTTCCAACAATTTCTGACAGGCATGAATCAACTGCCCATGGTCGGGCGTTAAGTTCTCGGGATGGCGGCGCCGCAACAGCGCATCACGCTGGGTGATGTTGTTGAACAGCTCCTGCAAAAACAGCATGTTCATGGTCGAACTCCTTAACCCATGATCAAGTTAGGTAGCCAAAGCGCGATGCCCGGGAAGAGGCACAGCAGCAAGATACCCAGCACCATACATAGCGCGTAGGGCAAGCTTCCCATCAGAATGTCGCGCAGCGAGATATCCGGCGCGATACCTTTAATAATGAACAGGTTGAGACCCACTGGCGGTGTGATCAGGCCGATCTCCAGGTTGATGGTCAAAATCACCGCAAACCAGTAGGGGTCGAAATTAGCCGCCAGGATGATGGGTAACAGAATCGGCGCGGTCATGACGATCACGGCCACAGGCGGCAGGAAGAAACCGGCCACTAACAGGAAGAGGTTAATCACCCCCCATCAGCGCCCAGCGGTTGATCTCCAGATCAGCAATCGCAGCGGCGACGGTTTGGGTGATAAACATGGAGGAGAGCGCGTAGGCGAACACTTCGGCGGTGGCGATCACCAGCATGATCATCACGCTTTCGCGCAGTGAGTCGCGCATAATCAGCTTGATTGGGCCCAGCTGCCACATGCGGTAGATCAGAATCGCCAGCGCCAAACACAGAAATGCACCCACGCCCGCCGCCTCTGAAGGTGTTGCCACCCCGCCATACAAGGCAAATAGGATGCCCGCGACCACGCCCAGGAAAGGCAGAACACGCACGAGCGCTTTCAGGTTGCTATCAACATTCTGCTTAACGTTCTGCTTTAGCCGTTCGACGGACTCCGCCATGGGATTGTTCATGGAATTGTTATAGCCACCGGCCAGCTTGCAGGCGATCATCGTCCAGATCATAAACAGGCCCGCGAGCATAAAGCCTGGCACCACCCCGGCAATAAATAGTCGACCAATCGAGGTTTCGGTGGAGATACCGTAGATAATCATGGTGACCGACGGCGGAATCAGGATGCCCAGGGTGCCGCCCGCGGCAATACAGCCCCGCCGCGACGCCATCCGGGTAGCCGCGCATGCGCATTTCGGGAATGCCCATTTTACCAATCGCTGCGCAGGTGGCCGGTGATGATCCCGAGAGCGCAGCAAAGATTGAACAGGCGCCGATATTGGAAACCGCCAAGCCGCCGGGCAGCTTGCCCATCCATAGATCCAGCGAGCGATACAGATCGCGTCCGGTGGGGGAGGAGGCTACCGCGGCGCCCATCAGAATAAACATCGGAATGGCGACAAAACCAAATTCGGCGATGCGGTCAAAAAAGGTTTCACCGAAGTAGGTGAGCTCGGCAAGGCCGCGGTCGTAGAGCAGTGCTAGCAGCGATACACCGCCGAGGGCAAAAGCGATAGGGGTGCCAATGGCCATTAGTCCAATCAGGGCGATGGCGACAATAATGCCTAAGGTAATGGGATCCATGCTTAACTCTCCCCACGCAGAATTTCAGCCACATACTGCAACGACAGCAGGGTGGCGCCGACGGCCATGGGCAGCAGGGCGGGCCACAGTGGTGGATTCCAGACGGAGCCCGTCGTCCACCCGCCGTGGAGTGCCTCAAAAACATACACCCAGCTGGCATACGCCAGGGCGGCACAGAAACCTAATCCAAACAGGGAAGCGATCAAACGCATGATGGTGCGGGTAGTACCGCCCAGCGCATCGGGCACAATCGTGATCGCGACGTGGCCGCCGGTCATCAGTACATAAGGGCTGCCCATCAGCATCGCCGCCGTTACTGAGAAAATGGTGAATTCGGTCTGCCAACTGGTGCTCATTCCGAGTAAGTAGCGAATAAATACCATCTGGCAAATCACTAATACGCCAGCGATAAACATGGCGCAGGCTAAATAGGCGGAAAGCCGCGAGAGCTTATCCATGACGCGAATGTAGCCGCCAATGATGCCCCCGCGAGCAAGGGCATTGTGAGTCGTTGCAGGTGCCATATTTCCCTCGTCAAGCTGGTTATCTCGCCAAGCTAAGCAAGCATCCGTTGAAAACGGCCACCCCGAAGGGCAGCCGAGCCATTAGGCGTTCGTGGGTTGCTTATTCGACGGCCAGCGCTGCATCGATAATGGCTTGGCCATTGGGCACATTGTCGGCAAAGTTTTTGTAGGAAGTTTCCTTGGCGATATCGAGCCAGGCGTTGTAGTCCTCTTCACTCATACTGACCACCTCGACGCCATTCTCCTCGTAAAGGTCGACCATCTCCTGATCAATGGCGGCGGCCTCTTCAGCGAAGAAGGCCTCTGCGGCTTCTCCGGCTTCCATCAGCGCCGCCTGCTGCTCTTCATTAAGCCCTTGCCATACCTGCTCGGAAATAAGAATCGGCTCGTACATGTACCAGAGCGCGAAGTCACCCGGTTCGGTCAAGCATTCAACCTGTTCATAAAGCCGGAAAGAGATAAACGACATCGACGAGGTGTTGGCGGCATCCAACACACCGGTTTGCATGGCGGTATACACCTCAGAAGAGGGCATGGAGGCAATAGAGGCACCAGCGGCCTCAAGCATTTGTTCAAACGCAGGTCCGGCAGCACGGAAATTTTGGCCCTCGACGGTATCCGGGGAGGTAACGCACTGTTCGCTAGAGGCAAAACCGCCCGATAGCCACGCATCCGAGAGTACTCGAGCGCCGCCCTCTAGAATCACCGCTTTGATCATCTCCATATATTCGGAGTCATTCAAACGCTGAGCGTGTGCTTGGTTGCGCACTAAGCCAGGCATCAGCGTGGCAGAGAACTCCGGGTGCCGTCCGCTGGCATAATCCAGCGGCAGCGAGGTGATATCGAGGCGACCACGAGCGATAGCGCCCCACTGTTCACGCGCTTTAAACAGCGATTGACCCGGGTAGACCTCTATCGTCAGGCCAACATCTGCCTCGGCGACATGGCGGGCCATCATTTGCACCATTTCGTCTCGGACATCCCCTTGCCCTCCGGGGAATTGGTGCGACGCGCGTAGCACGGTATCGGCAGAGGCATGGGAAGAAGCCGCAATGGCGAGACCAAGGGCGGCAGCAGTTGAGATCAAATAGCGTTGCATGTGGCGTCTCCAACAGTTGTTGTTGTGTGTTTGGATTGGCTATATATATCTATCAGTTGACCTGATATATATATCAATAGGCGCTACGTATGCTAATGTCAACTATATGACAGCATTAAAATGGCTAACATGAGTCGTGATCCAAGGAGGTGAAACATGACGGGCACTAAGCTTTCTAACGCTCAGCGATTAAGAGATTCTCTTGAAGATGACATCATCAATGGCCGTCGTTTACCGGGAGAGCGCCTGGATCCAGAAGCCTTAGGGCGAGAGTTTCAGGTCTCGCGTACCCCGGTGCGCGAAGCCTTTCAGCAGCTGGTCGCCAGCGGCTTGGTCACCGTTTCGCCGAAGAAGGGCACCTTCGTTGCGAAAGTGGGAATTGATCAACTGATCGAGATGTTCGAGGTGATGGCGGAGTTAGAGGGTATGTGCGGCCGCTTGGCGGCACGGCGGATTACCGAAGCCGAACTGGCCGCGTTACGCGAAGCGCATCAGCGCTGCGAAGCAGCAGCGCTGGCTGGTGACAGCGACGAGTATTACTACGAAAACGAAGGGTTTCATGACTGTATCTACACCGCTAGCCACAACGCCTTTTTGGCCAGCGAAGCGCGTCAATTGAAGCAGCGCTTAAAGCCTTACCGACGGCTACAGCTGCAGGTGCGTCAACGGGTAAATAGCTCTCTCAGCGAGCATCAAGCCATCGTCGAGGCTATTGAGCGGGGCGACTCTGTGGCTGCTCAGCAAGCACTGAGCGACCATGTATTGATTCAGGGCGAGCGCTTTAGCGATTTCGTTTCCAGCGTACGCAGGATGGAGTCGCCATTAGAGATAGAGAGAACGGGCTGAGCCTAATGTATCGTTTTTGATAAAGATGTCCGAATCGGTGGGGTAATGGTCCTTGCCGACATCGGGCGTAGCGCTGACACTCTCTCATGCTTCTATATCCCGTTAGCGGAGAGAGACTGTGACTCGCCATGTTGTCCTATTTGCTTACCCTGACTGCCAACTGTTGGATGTCAGTGGCCCTTGGCAGGTGTTTGCCAGCGCCAATGCGTTAAGCCCTCAACCGCTCTATCAGTTGACGCTGGTCTCCGATGCCGTTGGCCCAGTAGCCACCAACAGCGGCTTAGCCGTGCATGCGACGCACAGCTACCACCAGCTTAAGCATTTACTGCCCCTGGATACGCTGTTGGTGGCGGGCGGCAGTGGCGTGATGCAGCAGCGTGACATAGCCGCTGTGAAACAGGTGCTGTTTGAGGTCGCCCCTGAGGTGAGACGGTTTGGATCTATCTGCTCTGGGGCATTTTTACTAGCCGCTGCAGGGCTGCTGGATGGCTGCCGCGTCACCACCCACTGGCGCCATGCAGTTCAATTGGCCGAAGAGTATCCCGCGCTAAGCGTTGAGCCTGATGCACTGTATATCGAAAGCAACGGCCGCTACACCAGCGCCGGTGTAACGGCAGGAATTGATTTGGCGCTGTCGCTGGTAGAGGCGGACCACGGTGCTGACCTAGCCGGACGAGTGGCGCGCGAGTTAGTGGTGTTTTTGCAGCGTCCAGGTGGGCAGTCACAGTTCAGCGAGATACTGCGCCACCAGCAAGAGGCGGGGCCGCTGCGCCGCCTGCTGGATCAACTCCATGCCGACCCCAGCGTAGATCACGGGCTTGAGAGTATGGCCGACCTAATGGCGGTCTCCCCGCGTCATTTAACCCGGCTGTTCAGGCGTTATCTGAATACTACGCCGGGTACTTACCTGACCCAACTACGCCTTGAACAAGCGCGCCTGGCGCTGCTCAATGAGCGCGAGCAGCTCTCCCTTGAGCGCCTAGCGCAACGCTGGCGGCTGGGCGGCGCAGAGCAGTTGCGCCGCCAGTTTCAGCGCTACTACGGCGTATCGCCCTCGGTCTATCGTCAACGCTTTGCCTCTTCCCATGCTGGCGCCACACAGGAGAACCTCTCATGCCTTTAACCGTCACTCTATTATCGCTCTGTCAGGCGTTGCTGGTTACTGGCAATGTCTTGTTGATCGCCGTATCACCGCTGATAGGGGCGTCCTTGGCCCCTAGCGCGTCATGGTCGACAGCGCCTGTCGCTACCCAGTGGCTGGGGCTGATGTGCGCGACTATTCCGGCCTCACTAATCATGGCCAGACTGGGGCGAAAGCGTGGCTTTATTCTGGGCAATATAGTGGGATTCGTAGGCGCACTGGTTGCCGTCCAGGCGCTGATGGGTGAGCACTTTGGACTGTTCTTACTGGCCACCTGGCTGATTGGTATCGGCATTGGCTTTGGTCAACTGTATCGCTTTGCCGCAGTAGAGGCCGCTCCGGCATTGATGCGTGACCGGGCGATTGGTCTGGTGATGGGCGGTGGTGTGCTGGCGGCGTTTGCAGGACCGTGGTTGGCCAGAGTGAGCCGTGAGCTGGGCGAGGTGCCGTTTCTGGGCAGTTTCGTGGGTTTAGCCGTGCTCTATGCGTTGGCATTAGCGGTATTGATGCTGACACGGTTACCGCCCGCTTCTCGCACCCACTGCGAAGGCAGCGCACTGCCGCTAGGGAAGATACTTCGCCAGCCCGGATTTATTGTCGCGGTGAGCGCGGCGATGGTCGGCTACGGTGTGATGAATCTGGCGATGACCGCCACACCGCTCGCCATGGAGGGAGCTGGCCACCACTTTAACCACGTTTCAATGACCATTCAGTGGCACGTGGTAGCGATGTTCTTGCCTTCCTTCTTTACTGGCCATTTGGCCACCCGCTTCGGCGCCAAACAAGTCATTGTGGCAGGTTGCCTGCTGCTGGTAGCCAGTGCTTTGGTTGCTCAGTGGGGAATCGGTTTAGTCGGTTTCAACGTAGCGCTGATTTTGTTGGGCTTGGGCTGGAACTTTACCTTCCTACCCGCCACCGGACTGCTCACTGAGAGCTACCGCCCGGTGGATAAAGCGCGCACCCAGGCCGCCAACGAGTTTCTAGTGTTTGGCACCGCGGCGGTGACCGCCTTGTTCGCTGGGCCTTTGGTTAGCGGCTTGGGCTGGGCGATGCTTAACCTACTATTAATCCCCGTCGCGCTGGTGCCCTTGGTGGTGCTGGTGTGGCAGCACCGAATCCGGCTGGCAAGCGCTTAAAAATCTCCCGGTGCGCACTGCAGGCAAGTAAGTCCGAGTGCGCGCCATTGGGCGACTACCGCGTCACGGTCATCCAGCACCAGCCAAGGCGCAAAGCCGTCGCTACGCATTTGATTGAGTAGCGCGGCTTTCACCTCTTCATCATCTACATGGTCATCGCCTTGCGGGCGCAGGTACATCGCATCAAAGGGAATGGTGTGGCGCTCTAACCAGCGCTGGGTATGCTCACGGTGGCTATCCGGACGGCCGCTGCAAATCACGATCTGCTGGCCTTGGGCCTTCAGGATCTTAACCAGTTTGGCCACCGCGTCGATCACCGGCGCTTCAGCCATATGGGCAAAAAAAGGATCCCACTGCTTGGCGGGGCCAAGAACCCACTCGTGTACGTCGGTGGGATGGAATTCGGCAAGCGTGCCGTCAACATCAACAATCACTGCGGACATTATTAATTTCCTAAACGGTTAAATGGGCGGTAGGGCGCGTGGCCATATGCGGTTGAAGCTCTAAGGTGTGATGGATGCGTAGCCGCTGTCCCAGACGTTGACGCCATTCGCTTAAACAGTTGCCAGTCAGCGGGGTAAATAGCGGCACTACCTGAGTGGCAGCAAGCTGATCGGCAAGCGCTACTAGGTGGGAGGCGCGCAGATGCACATTCCAGCGTTGCCAGCTTATCTCGCCTGCGGCGAGTTGAACTTGGCGTTCAGGTGTTAGGTAACCGGTGTGCAGTAGCTGGTAATTGGGCCATTGGTCGGGCGTATCATTGCGGTCACTAACCAACTGCAGCGCTGGCTGCGAAGCATTCTGCCGTTCTAGCAGTGTGCTAATCGCACTGTCGAGACCTGGGCGGCGTAAGTCGCTTGGCAGTGCTAGCAGTGCGGCGAGGTTATCGCGAATAATCGGGTCAATGGCGAAAGGGAGCTGACGACGGTCGGCCTCTTCCGACAGCCACAGGGCCATTTCCAGGGCGCGCCCTGTTTCAGGCGTCGGTAATACTAACGGCTGGTCAAGCTGCAGACGAATAGCCTGCACGCAGCTTTCCTGGGGTTGGTCATAGTTGCCATAGGAAGCGTCCAGCAGCGCCGTGCGTGCAGGTGGCGGTATATCGAAAGGAAACAAGCGGGATTCAAAACAGGCATCGCCGCTGTAGAAAATGCCGCCATCCACGTCCAAGTGCAGCCAAACGCCACCCAGCGAGTGTCCTGCTTGGCCGGTGGTCACCTTGATACCTTCGACCATAAGGCTTCCGCGTGCTGGCAAAGGCTGCCAAGCGCGGTGTTTAGGCAATGTGTTGGCGACTAAGGGCGTGCAGTAGAGCGGGATAGTATCGGGCAGTTCGGCAACGCCACCGATATGGTCAATATGGTCGTGGCTAATCAGAATAGCGTCTACGCCCAAGCCATCTGCCCAGGTGATAGGCTCCCCAGGGTGCAGCGCGCCTCCTGCGTCCAGCAGCAGCCGTTTGCCGTTGGTTTCGACCACGATAGCGGCGGGGCCTTTACCCCCCAGCCCGCTTAATAGATGAATACGAGTGCTCATTGGTCAGGCTCCAGACACCAGCCTTCTAATAGCCGCAGAGCGACTTGTTGGCCCTCTTCAAGCGCGTGGTGATGGTAAGCCAGCAAGGCTTCGCCGCTGGGCAGACGCAGGTGTAACTCGTAGCGTTCACCACGAAAGGTCAGCCGCTCGACGCGCCCGGTGAGGTCATGTTCATTGGGAGCTTGGGCGTCTACGCGAATATGTTCGGGGCGAACCAGGACGGGTTGACGTGCAGCTTGGGAGCGGGAGCTGTGTGCCGCAGCCAGCCCTTGCATCAGGGCACTTTCCGTTAGCCGCTGCCCTGGCGCGCCGTTGGCAATGGCCAACTGGCTACCTTGACCGATAAAGCTGGCCACCCATTCGCTGCGCGGTTGGCGATAAAGCGTTTCGGGCGTTGCCCACTGTACTAGCTCCCCATCGCGCATTACGGCAATGCGGTCCGCCATCGCCATGGCTTCACTTTGATCGTGAGTGACGTACACCATCGTCGCGCGGGTACGGCGGTGGAAATCCACAAAGCTGTGTTCCATGGAGGCACGCAGATTACGGTCTAGATTGGCCAGCGGCTCATCCAGCAGTACAACCGCAGGGTCGGTCACTAGACAGCGGGCTAGCGCGACCCGCTGGCGCTGACCACCGCTTAGCTCCTGTGGCGAACGCTGTGCATAGGGTTCCAAGGCTACCTGAGCCAGTGCATGAGCAACTCGGCGTTGATATTCACTGCCCTGAATGCGGCGCAGTTTGAGTGGGTAACCGACGTTGTCGGCCACGTTCATATGCGGCCAGAGCGCGTATGACTGAAACACCATCGCCATGTTGCGCTGCTCTGGTGGTACATGGTGATGGCGGCTGGCTAGCAGCGTATCGTTCAGGCGTATTTCGCCGCCAGTGACATTTTCGAACCCCGCCAGCATACGTAGCATGGTGGTTTTACCGCAGCCGCTGGGGCCCAGCAGTGCCACAAATTCCCCTGGTGCAATCTCTAGCGAGAGGTCATTGACCGCGCGATGGTCGCCAAACTGTTTGGTGACCTGTTGAATTGCTAGCCCTGCCATGGCACGACTCCTTTGGGTAAACGAGGGGCGAGCAGGCTGAGCGACAGCATCAGCGTGGCGACCATCAAGACCACCAGTACCGATACCGCAGATGCCAGCACGCTCTCACCGCCCTCATCAAGGTTAAAAATCAATACGCCCAGCGTTTCGTTGCCAGCGCTCCAAAGCAGTGCCGATACCGTCAGCTCGTTCACCGCCAGCAGGAAGACCAACAGCCCCCCGGCAAATAGCGATGGTGCAATCAGTGGCAGTACGATCGTGGTTAGCCGCCGCCACGGGCCTGCCCCCGCCAGTTGTGCGGCTTCTTCCAAGGAGGGATCAAGCTGAGCCAAACTGGCGCTAACGGGTTTGAGGCATACCACTAAGAAACGCGCCAGATAGGCCACAAAGATCAGCCCGAGCGTGCCGTAGAGCGCAACGTTGATCAGCGGCAGAGGGCGTACGAACAGCAAAATGCAGGCGATCGCCAGCACCACACCAGGTAGTGCGTAGGGCAGTTCAATAGCGCTGAGCGTCAACTGCTGGAGACGGGGCGGGAGTCGCTGCAGGCGATATGCTAGCGGCAGGCTGCACAGCATAAGCACCAGCGCGGCACCGCCTGCTAGCCATAGGCTGTTGCGTACAGCGCGCCAGGTGGCGCCTTGGCGGCCAATCACTTCGTGATAAGCGTTTAACGTCACGCTATCGAAGCTGAGGGGAACGCCCATGGCGGGCACCAATGAGCTGACCACCAGCGCCGCGAGTGGTGCGACGAGAATCACCAATAAAACGCCGACGAGTACGGTCGTCACCGCTGGCCGAAAGCGGCCCAGGGTAAAGTCATGAGAGCGACCGCTATGGCCGCCTAAGCCAAAGCGGCTGCGATTCAGCCAGTATTGCTGCAAGGCAACGCCTGCCAGTGCCAGCACACCAATCAATAACGATAGCGCTGCCATTTCTGCCAGCACGCCAGTACCAAAGCTAGCCATACGCTGGTAGATCAGTGTCGGTAACACGTAGTAGCCCGCAGGAATCCCCAGCATGGCAGGAATGCCGAAGTTGCCCAGGCTAGAAATAAACGCCATCGCCGCTCCGGCAATTAAACCGTGCCGAGTGACTGGCAAAATAATCTGCCCCCAGACTTGGGTCTGGCGCGCGCCGCTGATGCGGGCTGCTTCGATAAGCTCGCGGGGGAGTGAGATCAGTGAGGTGCGCAGCGCTAAAAAGACCAGCGGTGCGCTTTGAATTCCCAGCAACAGCGCAATGCCTTCCGCTGAGTAGAGCGGCTGAGGGCTGCCCAGTGGCGGTGCCATACCAATGCTTTTCAGCAACGGGCTGGCGGGGCCGAACAGCTGTAGCCAGCTCAGCGCCGTCACTTGGGGAGGAATCATCATCGGCAGCATAAAGCAGAACACAAGCCACGCTTTGCCACGGATGTCGGTCAGCGTAATCACGAAGGCGAATAGGCTACCCAGCACCAGCGCAATCAACATGCCAAGGCCCGAGGTATACACACTGTGCCACAGCGCTCGCCAAGTACTCGCTGCGTTAAGCACCTTCCATAGCGGTGATTCGCTGCCCTGGCCAAGGTCACTAAGTGCCTCAGCCAGTAGCCGCAGGCTAGGCGCTAGGCTTAATAGCACCACCGTGAGTGTGATTAGGCTGAGCAGCCAGCGGTGCTGGCTGCCAACGTTAAGCGACGGTGTCATGGTTAGCCGCCAAACAGGTCGCTAAAGCGCTGCTTCAACGTCTCTTCCTGCTCCAGTGCTTGCTCAATATTGATCGGCATTAGCTGGATAGCATCACGAGCGGGAAAGCCTTCAGGCGGTGCAACAGCCGGGTGGGCAGGCAGGTAGCCTTGCTGGCTGACGAGTTCCTGGCCTTGTTGAGAAAGCACGAAATCGACAAATTTCTGCGCGGCGTCCGGGTTGTTGGCACCCTGCATGATTGCGACAGGCTCGGTGACCGCACTAACGCCCTCTGCAGGGAAGACAAACTCAACCGGCGAGCCCTTGGCGGCCTCGCGAATCGGCAGGAAATCCACCACGATGCCGTAGGGCTTCGTGCCTGAGGCAACGGCATTGAACACGCCGCCATTCCCGCCCTGAGCTTCTGCACGATTAGCTTGCAGCGCCTCGTAGTAGCCCATTCCAAGGTCGGGGTTGTCGCTCAGCGCTGCCATATGAATCAGCGCTGCGCCGGAATAGAGCGGGCTTGGCATTGTGACAAGGCCTTCATAGTCAGGCCCCGTCAGATCTTGCCAACGCTGCGGCTGATGCTCGGCAGCGGTGTTATACACAATCCCTGTGGTGATCAGTTTGGTGCCGTAGAAGTAGCCTTCCGGATCGTATAGCGCCTCATCATAAGCCTCCCGCTCTGGGCTGAGGTAAGCCTGCAAATGGCCCTCCTGCTTGAGTGAGGTCATGGTCATGCTGTCAGCAATTAATAGTACGTCTGGGTTGCTGACACCCGCGGAAAGCTCTGAGCGTAGGCGAGTCATCAGGCGAGTGGTGCCATCGCGTACCCACTCCACCTCAATATCAGGATAGGCGGCCTGAAAGGCATCCACGGTTTGTTGGGCATCGCTATTCGGTTGGCTGGTATAGAGCACCAATTTGTCATCAGCGAGCAGTGACGACGATAGAGCAAAGCTTGCAAGCGTAACGGCAGTGCACAGTGAGCGCTTCAACATCGTAAAACCTCCAGTAGGTGAACACTGATCACACTACTGTCATCGCCTTACAACATCGTGACACTACGCTTTCGTTTGATGGCGGTAGGCTTTCGCCTGTCAAAAAAAGGCTTTCGTTACTAAGGTGGTCGCCAACGTGAAGAAAATAATAGGATTAAACGAGCGCCGCCGTGCCGTGTTGGCACAGGTGCGCCAGCAAGGTCGCCAGCCCCTGGAATCGCTAGCTGGCCAGTTTGATGTGTCGATACAAACACTGCGTGGGGATGTTCGTGTCTTGGCTGAGCAAGGGCTGGTATTGCGTCGCCACGGAGAAGTGTTGCCATTTCCCGATCAGGAGAATATTGGCTACGATCAGCGCCAAATCGTTAATCAAGCGGGTAAGCGTCAGATTGCCCGCCAGGCCGCTTCGCTGGTTCAGCATCACCAATCGCTATTTTTAGGTACGGGCACTACGGTAGAGCAACTGGCTGACGCCTTACGCGATAAGCAAGGTCTGCAGATTATGACCAATAACCTGCACGCACTCATCAAACTGTGCACCATGGAATGCGAGCTGGTGGTAGCGGGTGGGCGGGTACGGCGGCGTGATCAAGATGTGATTGGCGGCGATGCCTGGCGCTTCTTTCAACGCTACCGGGTGGATGTCGGCATTGTCTCAGTGGGCGGCATGGACAGTGATGGCCATTTATATGACTACAATGATGACGAAGTTATGGCCCGCGAAGCGCTGCTATCCCATGCCGCCTATCGCATTCTGGTGCTGGATAAAACCAAATTCGACCTACCGCTGCGCTGTGCCGCTGGCCAGCTTGCTGACTATCATGCGGTGATTACTGATAGCCCGCTACCGGATAGGCTGCGCAGCCCGCTGGCCGCGAGAGGAGTGCGATTTTTAAGCTAACGATGAGACATCTTAAGCATCGTGATCAGTATCGGGTAACTGCTTAAAATAGACGTAGCGGTGTAAACGAATCGCTGGGCGTATCAAGAGCTGTACACTACCAAGCACAAATAACCATACGCCGACGGTCAGTATCGTGCCGCTGTAAAAAAAGCAGATGCTGCCGATAGTAAACCAAATGCCAATCATGAAGTCGTTCATTATGCTTAGTACTTCATAACGACGGTGAACGATTAGCTCGCGATGACCAATAGTAAATGTCCAATCGTTTGTTGATGGGTCTTGCTGACGCTGCATCGTGCTCTCCTTGTCGTCGGTTGCTGTGCTAATCGTGTTATGACAGTTTCGCTACGCTTGCGTATGAAGGTGTTTGACAACCATTCCCCAGTGTGACAAATAAAAACGCATTTTTCGTGAGGAATAAAATGGTGGCACACGAACAGGCCTATCAAGCGTTAGAGGTAGATACTCTGGCCCAGCGGTTGGGGAGTGTCGAGGCAGTGGCAAGCCGAGTGGGCGCCAACCCTGAGCAGTGGCAGATCCGCGAAGTAGGGGATGGCAATCTCAACTTGGTATTCATTGTATCGGGGAGTGCGGGAAGTGTGGTGGTAAAACAAGCGCTACCCTATGTGCGTATGGTCGGTGAGAGCTGGCCGCTGCCACTTTATCGCGCCCACTTTGAGTATTACGCCCTGGTACGCCAAGCCCAGCGTGCGCCGGGCATCGCCCCTGAGGTGTTCTATTTCGACAAGCCCCAAGCGCTGATTGTCATGGAGTACCTTTACCCGCACACGATTCTGCGTCGCAAACTGATCAGCGGTGAGCGGGTTGCTCAGCTTGGCGAAACCATCGGTGAATTCTGTGCGCGCATGGCGTTTCGTGGCTCGGAACTCTCCTTAAGCAGCCCCGAGAAGAAAGCCGACGTGGGGCTGTTTTCAGGCAACGTGGCGATTCCTGCGATTACCGAATCCCTAGTGTTTACCGACCCCTATTATGGCGCCGAAATGAACCGCCATACGCCAGAGCTTTCGCCGGTAGTGGATGAACTGCGCCGTAATGCGCGCTTAAAAGCTAAAGTGCAGCGGTTGTTGATGAAGTTCACTGCGAACACGGAAACCATGTTGCACGGTGATTTGCACTCTGGGTCAATTATGGCCACTGAGTCGGATGTGCGGGTGATTGATCCCGAGTTTTCCCAGTATGGCCCAATGGCCTTTGATCTAGGCATGGCCGTTGCCAACTTCCTGATGGCCTATTTCAGCCAGCCCGCCCACCGCCAAGCCGATGAGCTTGATGCCTACCAAGCGTGGATTCTTGACGTGATTGAAGCGTGCTTTACCCGCTTTGATGCCGAGTTCCGCCACCTGTGGCAAACCGAACGCACCGGTATTCTGTTCCCCCGGGCGCTGTTTGAAGCCCAGGGAAACAGTGCCGATGACGCCTGCGATGCGCTGCTTGAAGAGATTCGCCTGGATGCACTAGCTTATTGCGGCATTGAAATGCACCGTCGAGTTTTATCGTTGGCCCATAACGCTGACTTTGAAGAGATCGAAGACACCGCGCTGCGTGCCAAGCTTGAAGCACGCAATGTGCTGATGGGCCAAGCGCTAATAATGGAGCCGGAGGCCTATCGTGAGCTTACCGCACTGGCGGATTTAGCCAGGGCGTATAACCAGCAAGAGGTGTTGTAAGAGCCCAATAAAGGAGGCAGCGTTAGCGCTTCGCACGCTAACGCTGCCTCCTACCATTCACAACTTACGATTCACCATTCACAACTTACAGCTGATCCAGGCGATCAAATTTCCCGGCGATATCGCTCTCTGTCCAGTGAGGCACCCAGCCTTCCACGTTATCGAAGAAGCGCAGTGCAGTGAATTCTGGCGCTGGGCCCATATCAAACCAATGGGGTGTGTTCGCGGGTACGCTGATCAGATCGTTGCGGGTACACAGCACCTGATACACCTTGTCTTCAATATGCAGGCAGAAAAGCCCCTGGCCTTTAACGAAGAAGCGCACTTCGTCTTCGTGATGGCGGTGTTCGTTTAAGAACTTCTGGCGCATAGCGTCTTTGTCTGGGTGCGTGGGCACCATGTGCAGCACATCGACGGTTTGATAGCCGCCGATGGCCTTTACCCGGTCGATGTCGTCTTGATAAAGCGCCAAAATATCTTCCTGGGTGGCGTCGTCGGCAATCTCGCCCGGCGTTGCCCAGCGCTCAAACAACACCCCCACCTTGTTCAGCTCAGCAGTCATCTGCTCGCCGTCAGTGATGTCTAGCAGGGCATCGTTAGGGTTCTGATCAGCAAATACTTTCAGTTGCGACATTCTAGGCTCTCCTAAAGCGCAATTTCATCAAAGCGGGTAACGCACGCGTGGCTATTGCCCGCCTGGGTGCCTTCGCGAACTAACTGTAGGGTTTGCATGCCCGCCTGCTTGGCGGCGTCCAGCTCTTCGACTACGTCCGATAAGAACAGCACCGCTTCCGGCGGTAGGTCAAGCTCAGCGATAATTCGCTGATAGGCCGTGGCTTCGCGTTTATGGCCAATATGGGTGTCGAAGTAGCCGCTAAACAGGGGGGTTAAGTCGCCTTCATCGCTGTAGCCAAACAGCAGCTTCTGAGCCTGCACGGAACCTGACGAGTAGACGTACAGCGCCTTGCCTGCCTGCTGCCACTGGCGCAGCGCCGGGGCGACGTCGCTATACAGGTGGCCTTTAAAATCGCCACGCTGATAGCCATCGGCCCACACCATACCTTGCAGTGCTTTCAGCGGCGTGACTTTTTGGTCAGTCTCGATCCAATGTAGCAACTGCGCAATGACTGCTTCCAGTGTGGCATTAGCGTCGCCCATTTCGCGGCGCACGGCGCTAATTTGCTCGGCAACCGCAGGTGTGTCTGCATTCGCGCGTAGAAAGTCGGGCAGTTTGGCCTGGGCGTAGGGAAACAGCACCTTATGTACGAAGTTAATATCCGTGGTGGTGCCTTCGATATCGGTTACAACGGCGCGAACAGCTGGGTTACTCATTTAGACCACCGGCTCTCTTCAAGTACACAGGACAGTAAAAATTCAATGGCTTCCAAGTGCCGACGGCAACTGGCGATGCTATCGCCCACGGCATAAATACCGTGCCCCGCCACCAAAAAGCCCCAGGGCATCGGCCAGCCGAGGCGTACATGCTCCGCTAGCTCGTCCATATCTTGGGAATTTGGTACCACAGGTAAAAGAACCGAGGCATCATGAGTCACGTTGCCCGCTAAGGCTTTTTGCATTTCAAAGCCACTTAGCTCAATGCCGTTTGGAAAGCGCCGTGACAGCACAGTGCTGGCTAGGGTATGGGTATGCAGCACGCAGTTGATGGTCGGGTCTAGCCGATAAAGCGCAGCGTGAAGATCACTTTCTGCACTCGGCTTACCGTCGCCTGATAGTACTCGGCCATCCAGATCGCATAACAGTAGGTCATCGGCTTGAATGCGGGTTTTATCCCGGCCAGAAGCGGTGACAAGATAGCCCGCCTCGGTACGGGCGGAAAAGTTACCGCCGGTGGCGGGTGTCCAGCCTTGCTGCGCCGCCCATGAAATGGCGGCCAGCAGTTCAGTTTGTAGCGTCATCATAGGATCTGCGTCGCCTCATCTAGTAGCAGCCATTCTATATGATAAGCTTCGCGCCTGATAAGCCGCGCCGTTGTTCTGCTAGTCAAGTTCGAGTGCTCAAGGAGTCCAGCAATGCCACACCTACAGTCACGCAGTTTACGGGTCTATGCCGACCACCTTGAGTATTTGGATCAAACCCAACTGCCCCAGGCGGAACAGTGGGTGCGCTGTGACTCGCCAGAAACGTGGCAGGTAGCGGTAAAAAGCTTAGCGATTCGCGGGGCACCGCTGATTGGTTTGAGCGCCGCTTTCGTACTGGCTCAATACGCCGCGCGTCATCCGCAAAGTGATTGGCAGTTGGTAAGTGATCGCTTACGCGCCACGCGTCCCACCGCAGTGAACCTGATGTACTGCCTGGATGCCATGGAAGCCTGCTTTGAGCAAGGCGTCAACGCCCTGGCCGAGCGCGCCGCTGAACTGTTTGCAGAAGACCGCGCGCTTTGCCAGCGTATGGCCGAGCGGGGAGCCGACCTTTTGCAATCAGGCGACCGCATATTGACCCACTGCAATACCGGCGCGTTGGCCACCGCAGGTGTTGGCACCGCCATTGGCGCACTAGCAGTTGCCAAGCAGCGCGGTGTGACGCTGCATGTGTATGTGGATGAAACCCGCCCGTTGCTGCAAGGCGGCCGTTTAACCGCCTGGGAAATGGCTGACTTAGCCATTCCCTATCAATTGATTGCTGACAGCATGGCCGCGAGCTTAATGGCCGCAGGGAAAGTCGATAAAGTCATGGTTGGTGCCGACCGCATTTGCGCCAACGGTGATTTCGCCAACAAAGTAGGTACTTACATGCTGGCGGTGATCGCTCACTACCACCAGGTGCCGTTCTATGTGGTGGCTCCCTACACTACGGTTGATCCCGCTTGTGCCACTGGCGCGGGCATTCCGATTGAACAGCGTGATGCGGCAGAAATTCGTGGTGTTTCAGGCGCTTTTGGTGATGTTGTCTGGGCTCCCGAGGATGCCCCCGTGTGGAACCCTGCCTTTGATGTGACACCCGCCAAACTGGTCACCGCCTGGATTTTGGATACCGGCGTGTTTGATGCCGCCGCCATTGCCCGGGGCGAGCATTGCCGATAACGCCGCCGCGCTAACGTGGTGCCGCCAGAGATGCCCGTACGCAGTGTAGGATGGGGTAATCGATACGCCCTTCCAGTGCCTCGAAAACCACTTTCAGCCCTTGGTCTGGATAGTGCGCAAAGGTGGTGCGGATCTGCTCCAGGGTTACGGGATTCAAGTTGATGACCTCTTCCAGCGCCAGCCCGCCGCTTTGAATCACATCACTCAGGTGGCGATAAATGGTGTTGGCGGCCAGGCTGCGCTTCTCGGCGACTTCCTCAGGTGTTAATCCCTTGTGCAGCAAGGCGGCGGATTCCAAGGCACTGCTGCCCACGGACGGGGTGTCTTGATGGATTTCCTGGTGCGCAAGAATAACGGCCAGAAAATCCTCGCCGTAATCCGCCAGCTTGCGCGCACCGATACCTGAGATCGCGCCCAGTGCCTCTAGGCTTTGGGGTTTCTGTTCGACCAGTTCGGCCAGAGTGGCATCGTGGAAGATTACATAGGCAGGCACGCCCTGGGCTTCGGCAAGTGCCTTGCGGTGCTGGCGCAGGGCTTCCCACAGCGCGCCGTGGCCTTGCGCTACCGAAGCGCCCTTGCTGCTGCGCCGGGCGGCCTTGGCCTTACTTGGCTTACGCAGGGTTAGCGACTGTTCGCCACGCAGTACTGGCTTGGCGTTGGCCGTTAAGCGAATCCCGCCATGACCTTCCATATCCACGCTTAGCAAACCGCTCGCAATCAATTGGCGAAACAGCGCCTTCCATTCGTTGGCCGCAAGGTCGCCGCCAATGCCAAAGGTGCTGATCTTGTCGTGGCCAAAGCGGGTGATACGCTCGTTGCTTTTGCCCAACAACACGTCCACGAGATAGGTCACGCCGAAGCGCTGTTCGGTGCGGTAGACACACGACAGCGCTTTTTGTGCCGCCACGGTGGCCTCCCAAGTGTCGGGCGGGGTCAGGCAGTTGTCGCAGTTGCCGCAGGGCGTGTCCAGAGGGTCGCCAAAGTAGTGGAGAAGCGCCTGGCGTCGGCAACTGATGATTTCGCAAAGCCCCAGCATGGCGTCGAGTTTCTGCTGCTCGATGCGCTTTTGCTGGTCGGCGGCGCTGGAGTCCTGCTGCATCTGGCGCAGGGTGATTACATCCTGAAGCCCGTAGGCCATCCAGGCATCGGCGGGCAGGCCGTCGCGCCCGGCACGGCCAGTCTCTTGGTAGTAGGCTTCGATGCTTTTGGGCAGGTTGAGGTGGGCGACAAAGCGCACGTCCGGCTTGTCGATGCCCATGCCGAAGGCGATGGTGGCCACTACCACCACGCCATCGTCACGCAGAAAGCGGGTTTGGTGTTGCTGGCGCTGCTCGGCAGGAAGCCCCGCGTGGTAAGGCAGTGCGGTCAGCCCCTGGCGTTCCAGCCAGGCGGCGGTTTCCTCCACCTTGCGCCGGGAAAGGCAGTACACAATGCCCGCCTCACCATCGTGGTGCTCGCGAATAAAGCGCAGCAGCTGTTCCTTGGCGTTACCCTGATTCTCGGCGATATGGTAGCGAATGTTGGGCCGGTCAAAGCCGCTGTTGTAAAGCGCCGCCTCGTGGAGCTGCAGATGCTCCATGATATCGCCCCGGGTGGGCACATCGGCAGTGGCGGTCAGGGCGATGCGCGGCACCTGGGGAAAACGCTGCTGCAGGTGGGAGAGCTGGCGATATTCGGGGCGAAAGTCGTGACCCCACTGGGAGACGCAGTGGGCTTCATCAATGGCGAACAGCGCGATTCGGGTCTGTTCTAGCAGCATCTGCATACGCGCTGTGGCCAGCCGCTCGGGTGCAACATAGAGCAGATCCAACTCGCCATTTCGCAGTCGGTTCTCCACCTCGACTGCCTCGTGATAATCGAGACTGGAATTCAGGTAAGCCGCCCTGACCCCGTTCTGCTCAAGCGCCGCCACCTGATCCTGCATTAGCGCGATCAGCGGCGAGACCACAATCGCAGTGCCTTCGCGCAGCAGGGCAGGGATCTGATAGCACAGCGACTTGCCACCGCCGGTGGGCATCAGCACCAGCGCATCGCCCCCAGCAATTACATGCTCAATGATGGCCTGCTGCGGGCCGCGAAAGCTATCGTAGCCAAATACTTCCTGCAGTACCTTGAGGGCTGCTGGATGGGGGGCGCCGTGCATTAATGCTCTCCTTGTCTCGTGCTTGAGGGAGAATTGTCGCACGAAAATTCAAGGGAGTTTGTTTCGCGAATGCCGACGCTGAGAATATGTCCAGCCTCATGGTGACTCAAAGCAATCCAGCGAGGTTGCTACTCTTTATGGCGAAATGTATCGACAAATGCCGAGAAGGCAGGCGAAGACTGTCGACGGTTCGGGTAGTACAGGTGAAAGCCAGAAAAATAGGGCGACCAGTCGGTCAATACCTTTTTGAGCCGACCATTTGCAAGGTAAGGAGCGGCTAAAGCCTCTGGTACGTAAGCTAGACCGATCCCATCCAAAGCCGCATTAAGTACATGAACGATACTGTTGAAGACGAGCTGTCCCTGGCCCTTGACGGTGAACTCCTTACCTTCCTTTTCAAACTCCCAGGCATAGATTGCTCCATCGGGCCTGTGGCGAATATCCACACAGGCGTGCTGGGTCAGCTCATAAGGTGTTTGAGGTTCGGGATGTTGATTAAAATATTCCGTTGAACCCACTACCACCAAGCGCATTTCAGGGCTGAGCGGAATCGCAATCATATCTTGGCTAATCGCTTCGCCAAGGCGTATACCGGCATCAAATCGCTCTGTCACCACGTTGGTAAACCCGTAATCCACATAGAGCTCAATGGTGACGTCAGGATAATTTTCCAGAAACTCGGCCATTTTTGGCCTCAAGCAAAGCGCAATCTGATCATCGGTACACGATATGCGGATGGTTCCTGCTGGTTTGTCACGCAACTCTCCTAACGCCTCTACTTCCATTGCAATCTGATCAAAAAGAGGTGTAAGCGACTGTATCAGCCGCTCACCCGCTTCCGTTGGTGCGACATTTCTTGTAGTGCGGGCCAGTAATCGCAGCCCAAGGCGCTGCTCTAGGGATTTCATACGATGACTTAAGGCTGATGGCGTCACTCCCAGCTTGGCAGCTGCTTTGGTAAAGCTTTGGTCTCGTGCCACGGCGAGAAAAGCCTGTAGGTCATCGATTCTCGAATTTGCCATTGCTGAATTTTACTCACAGGTTCATAAACATTATCCCCACTAATCAAAATGGAAGGCTGATGTCAATATGTGTTCAGTAAAAGAAGGTTATTCGACATTCACCTTAACCATTCACTGCTTGAGGGAAGACGTTTTGAGCACACTAGCTTCTGACACCGCACCTACCAATCGCGTTACTCAGCAGGAAAATAAATCGCAGCCTGCTTATTGGAGCGGTGTTTTTGCGATGACGCTCTGTGTCTTTGCGTTGATCGCCTCGGAATTTATGCCGGTTAGTTTGCTAACTCCCATTGCTAACGACCTACGCGTCACGGAAGGGCTGGCAGGCTACGGCATTGCTATCTCGGGAGCCTTTGCGGTCTTAACCAGCCTATCGATTTCAAAACTCGCAGGCGGAATCGACCGAAAAAACTTGCTGCTTATTTTAACGGCACTGATGAGTGTCTCTGGGCTAATCGTTGGGTTGGCGACTAACTACACGATGTACATGGTGGGGCGGGCACTGATTGGTGTTGTTGTGGGTGGCTTCTGGTCGATGTCTGCGGCAGTCGCCATGCGATTAGTGCCTGCTGATAGTGTTCCCAAAGCATTGGCGATTTTTAACGGGGGCAATGCGCTCGCGGTGGTGGTCGCTGCTCCGTTAGGCAGCTATTTGGGCGGAATGATTGGTTGGCGTGGGACGTTCTTTTTCCTAGTGCCAGTGGCGTTTGTTGCCATGGTTTGGCAATGGATCAGTTTGCCCTCCATGAAAGCGACTCCACAGGCGAACGGTGCTGGCAACGTATTCACGCTGTTGAAGGATCCCCTAGTGTTTTTAGGGATGATGGCGGTGGGCATTTTCTTTATGGGGCAGTTCGCACTGTTCACTTATGTTCGTCCCTTTCTTGAAACCGTCACCGGTGTTGATGTGCCGATGCTTTCGCTGATCCTGTTGGTACTGGGGATTGCCGGGTTGGTCGGTACCATGCTGATCGGTGGATTTATTAAAAAAGGGTTGTACCGGATATTGGTTGTTATTCCGCTGTTAATGGCGGCCACCGCGTTGGCGTTAGTCGCCTTCGGTAGCTCGGTCGCCGTGGCCTTTGTTCTGCTGGGATTCTGGGGATTAGTGTCTACGGCAGCGCCCGTGGGTTGGTGGGCATGGCTCGCTAAATCCGTGCCAGAAAATGCCGAAGTCGGCGGTGGGTTGATGGTAGCGGTAATTCAGTTATCCATCGCGCTGGGATCAACCGTAGGCGGTCTACTGTTCGATTCGGCAGGCTACCGGAGCACCTTTGTGGCAAGTTCTGCCGTGTTGTTGTTCGCGGCTTTCCTCGCCTTTATGACCTCAAGATCGCAAGTCCGGTAAGCGGTATGAGCCGGACGTCACGCCAGGAGAAACCCATGACCACGAGCCTTAGAGCCAATCAAAGCAGTTGCCGTCACCCGGCCATCAAAAATCGCCGAGTGCATGGCCTGCGGACTTATTGGGGACTCGCCCTGTTTGCGTTTGCGCTTGGTGGAGGCAACGCGGCTCATTCCGCGACGTCAGAACCGTCCACTGCCGCCGCAACAGCCACTGTACAACCGGAGGAATCTCGCATGTGGATGACCGTCGGCGAACGCCGTTTCTCCATCACGCTGGCCGGCACTGAAGCAGCTCATGCGTTTGCTGCGCTGCTGCCGATCTCGATGGATATGGGCGACCTACATGGCAACGAGAAATACGCAGATCTGCCTCAAGCACTGCCGACGAACGCAAGCCGCCCCGGCACGATCCACAACGGCGATCTCATGTTATATGGAACGAAGACGCTGGTTGTCTTCTATTTGACGTTCGATTCGACTTACTCCTACACGCATCTTGGTCGCGTAGATGACACTGACGGCCTGATCCAGGCTCTAGGAAGAGATAGTGTGCGAATCGATTTTTCCATGAACTAGATTGCGAATCCATGAAGACCACGATCTTGATTAAGCCTTCCGCTCTAGTGCCTCACTGGCCGATAGGTTCGCACCTCGCACTCACCAGGAACTGAGACACTCGGCCCATAGATGCATCGTGGTGTCCGCAGTGATATCCAGGGTGTTGACCTGGCTTCCTCAGCCTCCAACCAGTAATGGAGAAACCCATGAACGAATCTACCCCGAAATCATTAGATAGTAACCAGTTCATTACATCGCGCAGGGGCTTCATAGAAGGATCCTTGCTGGCCGGTACAGCAGTATTTTTTGGCGCACAGTCCGCCTTGGCTGCCACAGGCGAGGAGCCCCTATTGATGACGCAAGAATGGGACAAGACTTTTCCGCAAAGCAATCAGGTTGATCATGAGAAGGTAACGTTCAAGAATCGTTATGGCATTACCCTGGTTGCTGACCTATACCTACCGAAAAGTCGTATTAATGAACAATTGGCGGCTATTGTTATCGGTGGCCCGTTCGGCGCAGTGAAAGAGCAGTCCTCCGGTCTATATGCGCAAACATTGGCTGAGCGCGGTTTCGTTACGCTGGCTTTCGATCCATCTTATACCGGCGAAAGTGGCGGAGAGCCACGCAACATTGCCTCGCCTGACATCAATACTGAAGACTTTAGTGCCGCAGTAGACTTTATTGGTTTGCAGCCCTACGTTGATCAAGAATGTATTGGGGTCATAGGTATTTGCGGTTGGGGGGGGATGGCATTGAATGCTGTCGCTGTGGATAAGCGTGTTAAGGCTGTCGCGGCTAGCACTATGTATGACATGACGCGGGTCATGTCTAGGGGCTACAACGACAGCATGACTTCCGAGGAGCGGGCGCAAACACTGGAGCAGTTGAGTCGGCAGCGTTGGTTAGATGCGGAAAACGGGAGGCCCGCTTATCAACCGCCTTACAATGAATTACAGGGTGGTGAGGCTCAATTTCTTGTCGACTACCATGACTACTACATGACACCGCGTGGGTACCACGTACGTGCAGTTAACTCGGGCAATGCCTGGACGCAGACCACACCGCTGTCGTTCATGAACATGCCGCTGCTGACCTATATTCATGAAATTTCGCCTCGCCCCCTTCTGTTGATTCATGGCGAAAACGCGCACTCGCGCTACTTCAGTGAAACCGCCTATGCAGCTGCCGCGGCGCCCAAGGAGCTTCTGATCATTGAGGATGCAAGCCATACTGATCTGTATGATCAAATGGATAAGATACCGTTTGATCGGCTGGCAGAGTTCTTTGACGAACATCTGAAGTAAACGCCACGTCGAGGCAGCTTGCGTTCTCATTGAGAATTTTCGTTCCAGTAGTGAGGGGCTGCGCCCGGATGGCGATATTCCTTCGGTGGAGACAGTGGCTATGGTCCTCACTTTGCCGAGGCTGGCTAGCGCTTTGATGGGGTTGACTTAGTCGGTCAGTACGACCCACGCTGGGCCTACATCCATTTGACGCCCATAATAGGTGAGCCCATCTTGCTTGATGATAGTGAACAGCGATTTAGCGTGTGGTGGGAGTGAGCTAAAAGCAAAGCGTTGTTAATCATCACTAGAGTGTCATTAGGTCTTCGATTAGCGAATTCCTGCCCGTAAAAACGACTGGACAAACTGACGCTGAAAGAGCAGGAAAGCGACTAGCAGCGGGGCGATGCTTAACAGCGTCGCAGCGCTAACGGTCGCCCAGTTAACCCCAGTTTCGGGCGCGGAAAATACCCCTAACCCTACCGTTAGCGGGCGGCTCTCTACCGAGTTGGTCACCACTAATGGCCAGATAAAGTTATTCCAGTGGTGGCTAATCGAGACCAGCCCGTAAGCAAGGTAAGTGGGCTTGGCTAGCGGTACGTACACCTTCCACAAAATTTCCAGCCAGTTGCAGCCTTCGATGCGGGCGGCGTCTTCCAGCTCCCTTGGAATGGTTTTAAAGGTTTGGCGGAGCAGAAATATACCCAGGGCGCTGGCTACGTAAGGTAAGCCAATTCCGGTGATGGTGTTGATTAGCCCCAGCTCACTGGCGATGCGGTAGTTCTCGACAATTAACACTTCTGGGAATACAAAGAGCTGAATTAGCACCAGCATAAACAGAACGTTCTTGCCGGGAATCGGAAAGCGCGCAAAGGCAAACGCCGCCAGGGTACAGACTACAAACTGACCAATCACCACCCCTGTCACCAGTGCAAAGGTGTTCAGGTAGTAGCGCGCAAAAGGCGCTTGAGACCAGGCGTTAGTGAAGTTCTCCAGCGTCAGCGGGGCGAAGAGCGCAAAGTTGACCATAAACTCGCTGGGGTGGAAAGCGGCCCAAAAGGCATACAGCAGCGGAAAAATCCAAATAATCGCCAGTAGCCACGCGGCCACGGTTTCCAGCGCTGGAATTGAGAAGAATCGGGAGCGGGGCGCATAGGCAGTGGTCGTATTCATTGATAGTGCGTCCTGCGATCTAAAATCGTGAACTTAAGCGTGGCCACTACCGCGAGCACCAGCAGAATCACCACCGTAATGGTGGCTGCCGTGGTGCGATCAAAGAACGAGAACGCATTCTCGTAAACGTAGTAGAGCAGCAGGTTGGTGGCGTTATTGGGCCCGCCCTTGGTCAAGATAAATAGGTGATCCACGACCCGCACCGAGTTAATCAGCGCATTGATGAGCACAAACAGCGTGGTGGGCATGAGTAGCGGAAATGTCACCCGCCAGAAAAAGCTCCAGCGGCTAGTGCCCTCTAAATCAGCGGCCTCTTTTAACTCGGGTGGCATGCTCTGTAGCGCCGCCAAGTAGAAGATCATAAAAAAGCCGGCTTCTTTCCACACCGACATCACGATCACCGAGCTTAAAGCAAGGCTTGGATCGCCCAGCCAGTTCACTCCGGATAAGCCCAGCATACCGAGCAATTTATTGAATAGGCCGATCTGCGGCGCGTAGAAAAACATCCAGATATTGGCTGCGGCGATCATGGGGAGAATCGTCGGCGTAAAGTAGGCCATACGCACAAAGCCCCGCCCGCGAAGCTTGCCATTGACGAATAGCGCCATACCCAAAGCCAGCGCGATAGACGTAGGAATCGTACCGATGGCGTAGATTAAGTTGTTACGCGCTACTTTCCAAAACGTCGGGTCATCGAACAACACCTGATAATTTTCAAGGCCGACGAATTCAGTGGGTGCACCGCGAAAGCCGGGTAAAAACAGGCTGTTAATGACCGTTGTTACGGTCGGTAAATAAGCAAACGTCGTTAGCAGTAGCGCAGCTGGCAGTAGCAGAAGCGCGCCGTAGAGCTGCATTTTGCGGTGGTTGGTGAATGACATAGTGACGTACCGCACGTTGAAAAAGCCGGGGCGCGCCCCGGCGAATAGTAAAATGGCTAACGATTAGCGGGCGTAGCGGCGTAACACGCTATCGGCCTCTTGCTGCGCTTGGCTAAGCGCTTCTTGCGCTGTCATTTGGCCGGTCAGCGCTGCTTGCACGGCGTTATCCAGTGCGCGGCGAATGCGGCCACCCTGATAAGTGGAAAGCTCTGCCGTGCCATGCTCAAGCTGGTTGCGGGCAACCGCGGCAGGTGGGAACTCTTCCACATAGCCTTGCAGCGCGTCGGTTTCGTAGGCAGCGGGGCTAACGCCCATATAGCCGGTTTCAATCGACCAAGCAGCGGCGCGCTCGGGAGCGGTCATCCAGCGAATAAAGGTCATCGCTGCGCGCTGCTCTTCTTCTGTCGTATCTTCAAAAATGTAGAAGTTACCGCCACCGGTGGGGCTGCCACGCTGGGTTTTCATCGGCAGCATAGCGACGCCAAAATCAAAATTGGCTTCGCTGCGTACCGCGGTCAGGTTGCCCGTGGTGTGCCACATCATTGCCGTGGACTCTTCAAGGAAGTTCTGGCGCAGGGTGCCCCACTCAATGGTGCCGTCAGGCATGGCATTGTGCTCGGTGGCTAACGATACCCAGTACTCCAGCGCTTCAACCGCTGCGGGGTCGTCGAAGTAGACCTCGGTGCCATCTTCGCTCATTAGCCGGTGGCCGTTCTGAAAAGCAAAGGCCTGGAACATCCAATAGGGGTAGCCAGTCGATGGCACCATCACGCCCCACTGCTCGCCGTTGGAGGCTTCGCGCACGGTAGCGGCCATCTCGGCCATCTCTTGCCAGTTTTCTGGGGGCGTTTCGGGGTCTAGGCCAGCGGCTTCAAAAGCGTCTTTGTTCCAGAACAGTACGATGGTGGAGCGCTGGAAGGGGATGCCGTAGGTTTTGCCATCCAGTTGGCCATTTTCCATCAGCCCTGGGTAGAAGCCATCGAGCCATTCGCGCTCTTCATCGGTTTCGACCAAGTCATCAAAGGCGACGATGGCGTTCTGCTCAATCAGCTCGTAAAGATCGATGGAGAACATGACCGACAGCTGCGGCGTTTCGCCCGCTTCCATCGCCGACATGGCGCGCACGCGGGTGTCGTCGTAGTTACCGGCGTAGATCGCTTCCACATTGATATCGGGGTATTCGCTTTCAAACTCTTCCACCAGAGTATCAACGACGTCGGTGAGTGCACCGCCCACTGCGACCGGGTAGTACATGGTCAGATCGACGCTATCCGCGCTTACCTGGGCGGCGCTTAACAAGCCCGCTGCCAGGGCGGTCATTGCAAAAGGGGTACGCAAACGCATAAGAGACTCCGCAAGTGTCAATACTGCTGTCAGTGTTGGAAAGAGCCCACCGCCGGTGGGCGAGGAACGCTTCGAGATGAGCTGGGTAAGGGGAGCGTCGTTAGGTCATCCCGCCGCAGGCCTTCAGCATCGAAAAGGTGTGTATTCTGTGACGTCCAGTAGAGGCTGCATGGCTGACCTGTCAGTGCCTGCTTGCCGCTAAGCCGCACGCGTAGGGTGTGCGCCCCCACTGCCACATAAGCAATGGTGTCCGCTCCCAGATACTCTTCACTTAATACGTTAGCGGGCACGCCGGAACCTGGTGCGATGCGCAGTTCGATATCTTCCGGGCGGATGCCCAAATGTCCGCCAGCGGCGTCCAAGGGGGCTACGGGGGTACTTGGTTCGCCTTCGATAACGGCACCATCTTTGCCGGCTACTAGTGGCAGCAGGTTCATGGCGGGGCTGCCAATAAAACTGGCGGCAAAAGCGCTAGCGGGGCGGTTATAAAGCTCGTCGGGGGTGCCGTCCTGGACGATTTTGCCGTGCTGCATCAGAATCACACGATCGCCCATGCTCATCGCTTCCACTTGGTCGTGGGTGACGTAAATCACCGTCATAGTCAGGCGACTTTGTAGTGCTTTGATTTCCCTACGCATGTCGCTGCGCAGCCGAGCGTCCAGGTTGGATAGCGGTTCATCCATCAGGCAGATCGGGTGTTCGGAAATAATCGAGCGCGCCAAGGCAACCCGTTGGCGTTGGCCGCCGGAAAGTTGCGCAGGTTTGCGGTCTAGGTAATCGGTTAAATCAACCAGTTCGGCGACCTTAGCCAGTCGCTGGCGCTGCTCATCTTTGGGTACCTTGCGGCTGCGCAGGCCAAAAACGATGTTGTCGGCAACGCTCAAATGCGGAAACAGCGCGTAGGACTGAAACACCATGCTCAGCCCACGGTCGCCGGGCGGCAGGCGGGTAACGTCGCGCTCGCCGATATGAATACGCCCGTCGCTGGCCTCTTCCAGGCCCGCGATCATGCGCAGCGTGGTGGATTTACCACAGCCTGAAGGGCCGAGCAGAATGACAAATTGCCCAGGCGTGACGTCGAAAGAGATGTCATCGACGGCAGTAGTCGCGTCCCAACGTTTAGTGACGCGTTCCAAGCGAATACGCGATTGGTTTGACATAGCACACACATCACCGGCTGTTGGTTGTTATTGGTTCAGCTTGTGTTGAAGGTGTTGCCGTTGTATGACACTTACATGGATGGTTGATGACAGCCGTTGTGTCAAGCGGAAAATTCACTTGGTGACTTTGATGCCGTAACGCTGAAGCCTGCGCACCACGCTGGATTGGCTAATCCCCAGCCGTTCAGCGATGGCGTACGTGCTGGGAAGCGTTTTGCTCAACGCTTCCAGTGTCTCGCGCTCTAGTCTGGCGAGGTACTGCTTTAGGGTTTCTTCGGGGGCTAAGGCGGCTATTGGCGAAGAGATTGACGTTTGCGGCAGATTAGCAGGGGGCTGCTGCGTAGGAAGGCTAGGTGCTTCAATTTGATCCGTTGGGCTGGATAGCCAAGCTCTTTCCAACCAGTTTTCAAGCTCGCGGACGTTACCTGGCCAGTCGCTTCCCATTAACGTTGACCATACTGGATTGCCCAGGATTTTTTGCCGCCCATAGCGTTGGTTAAGGCGCTTCAAACAGGCTTCCACGAGATCAGGAATATCTTCTCGGCGGTCGCGCAAAGGGGGAAGTGTGACCGGTATGACGTTGAGACGGTAGTAAAGATCCAGGCGAAATAGGCCCGCTTCTACTTGTTTAGCTAGATTCTGATTTGTGGCGACAACTAAGCGAAAGTCCACTTTGCGCGGTCGTGTATCGCCTAACCGGGTAAGGCTTCCGTCCTGGATAACTTTTAATAGTTTGGTTTGCATTAATAAGGGAAGCTCACCGATTTCATCGAGAAACAGCGTGCCACCTTCCGCTTGCTCTAGTAAGCCTGCTTTTCCTTGGCGAGCCGCGCCGCTGAACGCGCCGGGCTGATAGCCAAACATCTCAGACTCAAATAAGTTTTCGGGAATGGCCGCACAGTTAACCTCAATAAAGGGATGGTTATGGCGTTGGCTCCAACGGTGCAACTGTTTGGCAAACGCGGTTTTTCCCACGCCCGACTCTCCCAGCATCAATACATTAGCGTCCGAGGGGGCGACCCGTTTGAGAAGCAAGGCGACTTCACGCATAACGTGGCTTCGCGCCTGCAAGTTATCCAGCGCGTCGTCCAGCGCTTGTTCCTCGGCACCGTGGGCTGCTTGGCTACGTTTTAAGTGCTCACTAAAGCGTTTCTGGAGTAGCGCATATTCGTCTTGTAGGAGCTGTAAGTCGGTTAAGTCTCTGGAGCGGCTGATAACACGCTCTAACTTCCCATTCACAAAGACAGGGTAGGCTTGAGCTATCACACGGCGCCCGGTGCCTGTTACCTGCATAAGTTGGGCCGGCTGGTGGGTGCGCATCACTTCTAAGGTGATGGATGGCTTCAAAATGCCTGCTTGCTGAAGCTGGTAAACGCTACTACCTAGCAATTCTTCCCGGGGCGCGCCATAAACAGCCTCAGCGCCGGGGCTGATATCAAGCACTCGACCCTCTCCGCTGACGATGAAGAAGTGATCGTTGGCGGTTTCTACAATGGTTTTTAGCACGCACTTATCGATTTCACTCACAGCGATTGTCTCTTGAGTAACCTGTAATTCATTTTTGCATCAATGATGCATAGATGACTTAAGTGTACGTGATTTTGATTCATTACTGCATCAATAATGGCTGAAAGCCCTATTATTAGGGCGTTTAGAGACTTGGCATGTTCTGTGCAATGTAGTTGTTATTCCGAGCTACAACATGAACAACGCCAAGGAGATCTGTATGTCTGATTTTAACCAGCCGCTTGGGGGCAATAGTATGCCGCGCTTTGGTGGGCCAGCCACTATGATGCGTTTACCCACTCAGGAAAGTGCTGCTGGCTTAGATGCTGCTTTTATCGGTATTCCAATGGATATTGGTACGTCTAACCGGCCTGGTACGCGTCTTGGCCCACGCCAGATTCGTGATGAATCTCGCATGCTGCGACCCTATAACATGGCGACCCGCGCCGCCCCGTTTGAAAGTTTACAAGTGGCCGATATCGGTGACGTGCCCATCAACACGTTTCACCTGCCCAAAAGCGTCGACATCATCACGGCCTTTTATGATGACGTGCTTAAACACAACTGCATTCCGCTAACGTTGGGTGGCGAACACACCCTGACACTGCCCATTTTACGTGCCATTGCCAAAAAGCATGGGCCAGTGGGGCTGATCCATATCGATGCCCATGCCGATGTGAACGAGCACATGTTCGGTGAGCCAATTGCTCATGGCACGCCGTTTCGCCGTGCTCAGGAAGAAGGCCTGTTAGCCCACGGCAAAGTGGTGCAAATTGGCCTTCGTGGTACCGGTTACGCAGCCGAAGATTTTGATTGGTGCCGAAGCCAGGGTTTCCGCGTTGTTCCCGCTGAAGAGTGCTGGCATCGCTCGCTTGCTCCCTTGATGGAAGAAGTGCGCGAGCAGATGGGCGATGTGCCTGTCTATATCAGCTTCGATATCGATGGCTTGGATCCTTCCGTTGCGCCAGGAACGGGAACGGTAGAGATGGGCGGACTGACCTCAGCGCAAGGGCTGGAAATTGTGCGCGGTGCGGCAGGCTTGAACATCGTCGGCTGTGATCTAGTGGAAGTGTCGCCTCCTTATGACCCCAGCGGTAATACCGCATTGATGGGCGCCACACTGCTGTACGAAATGCTCTGCGTGCTGCCGGGCGTGAAACACAGTGATTAAGCTGTCCTGAAATAGCTCATAAATAAAAAGCGCTTACCTGACAAAGCGCTAATGGTCAGAGAAATGGCAGGCTGCTTATTGCCTGCCAGGAAGCCACCAGCCCACCTCCAATAATCACTTCCAATAGGTGAACCGTATGTCTTTCTCTCAAGTAAAATTGGATGACGCCGAGCCGTCGGCTCCAATTCAGCGTGCTCATTTGCTGAAGTTTTTGATTCCCTCCTTAATTGGCGTCCTCTTGTTTTTGGTGCCTTTTCAAGTGGGAGGAACGATTAATATTGGCATGGGCCTAATGGCCGATGGGTTGCAGTCGCTGCTTGGCTCTGCACTACCTGCCATTGCCATGCTAGTCCTATGTCTGTCCGTAGTGATAACGCTTTACGTTAAAGTGGCAAAGCCTAACTGGGCGCAACGTGGTCACTTTCAAGAGATGTTTGACGTAGACACTATTTGGGTAGTGATGCGCATCTTAGGTGGCATCTTTGTCGTCATGACCTTTTTTCAAGTCGGCCCAGAATTTGTGACGGCACCGTTTACTGGCGGCGTAATGCTCAATGATTTGGCGCCGGTGCTACTGACGTTCTTCTTCTTTGCGGCGATTCTGCTCCCGTTTTTGGTCGAATTTGGCTTTATGGAATTTATCGGCACCATGGTGCGTAAGCCGTTTCGGGTGATTTTCAATCTTCCTGGGCGCAGTGCTATCGATGCAACGGCTTCTTGGATGGGGTCAGGCACCGTGGGGGTATTGATCACCGCCCAACAGTATGAGCAGGGTTATTACAATGCTCGTGAGGCATCGGTCATTGCGACTAACTTTTCAGTGGCTTCCATCGCGTTTAGTTTACTGGTTACTAACTTTGTTGATATCAATCATCTCTTCGTACAGTTCTACTTTACGGTAGTCGTGTCAGGGCTGATTGCTGCCATCATCGTGGCGCGGATTCCCCCTCTATCGCTCAAATCTAACGACTACTACGAGCCTGTTGGCTGCCAGTTAAGCGAGAAGCGCACCGAAAATGTAGGGTTGTTTCGTTACAGCTTGCTCCAGGCAACTCGCCGGGCAGCGGATGCGCCAGGGCCAAAAGAGTTGGTGCGTTTAGCACTACTCAACGTGATTGATATCTTTTTGACACTGCTGCCTTTGGTATTTGCCATCGGCACCGTCGCGCTGATTTTAGCCGAGTTTACTCCACTGTTTACCTGGCTCTCTTACCCCATGGTGCCGGTGCTTGAGTTGCTGCGTATCCCTGAAGCACAAGCGGCTGCTCCAGCGACGTTGGTCGGGTTTGCCGATATGTTCTTACCAGCAGTGCTGGCGACGAATATTGAAAGCGAGCTGACCCGTTTTGTGATCGCTTGCTTGTCCATGACACAGCTGGTGTATATGTCGGAAATTGGCGCGTTACTACTTAAATCAAAAATCCCTATTAAGCTCTGGGAGCTAGCCGCCGTTTTCTTACTGCGCACGGCCATTACGCTGCCCATCATCGCCTTTATGGCCCATACATTTTTCTTCTGAGAGGGCCTGTCATGAACGCTGACGCAATGCGCAATCACTCAACCATGACCTGTGCCGAGCTGTTGATCCACCTGCTACGTGAAACCTATGGCGTTCGTACTCTGTTCGGTATTCCGGGCGTGCATACGGTGGAGCTGTACCGAGGGCTTGAAGGTAGCGATGTGCGCCACGTAACCCCGCGCCATGAGCAGGGCGCAGGGTTTATGGCCGACGGCTATGCCCGCGCCAGCGGTCAGCCTGGGGTATGTCTGATTATCACTGGCCCGGGAATGACCAATATTGCTACTGCGATGGGCCAAGCCTTAGCAGACTCTATCCCCATGCTGGTGATCTCCAGTGTTAACCGCCGGGATACGCTGGGGCTAGGCCAAGGTCGGCTGCACGAGCTGCCCAGCCAGCAGCAGATGATCAGTGGCGTGGCGCGGTTTAGCCACACGCTATTGGATGCCAATACGCTACCTGACGTGCTGGCCCGCGCCTTTGCGATCTTCAATGGTGCGCGCCCAGGCCCGGTGCATATTGAAATTCCGATTGATCTGTTCAATGCGCCGGTGAAGGTACCGGACAGTTGGCAAGCGCCAACGCTTTACCGAGCAGCGCCTGACCCAGAAGGGCTTGCCGAAGCTGCCCGTTTGTTAAAGGCCGCGAAACAACCCTTGCTGCTGCTAGGTGGTGGTTGTGTGGCAGCGCCAGAGGCAGCCCGGGCATTGGTAGAGAGGCTTGATGCCCCTGCGGTGACGACTATCAATGCCAAAGGGCTGCTGGGTCGCGACCATCCGCTGGATTTGGGCGCGAATGCCGCGCTGCCTGCGGTGCGCGAACTAGCGGCCAACGCCGATGTGATTTTGGCGGTGGGTACCGAGCTTGGCGAGACCGACTACGATGTCGTGTTTGATGGTGGCTTTCACCTCCATGGAAAACTGATTCGAATTGACCTCGACCCTGAACAACTGGTGCGTAATCAGCATACAACGCTTGGTTTAGTGGGCGATGCCGGACGTAGCCTAGCGCTTCTACTCGCTCATTTCCCCGAACCTTTGCAGCGCCACGGTGTTGAACGCGGTATTGAACGAACAGCCACTACGTTGAGTGCACTTAACCTGGTTAATGATCCGGCTTTTAGCGACTTCGTGCCGCTTTATAAGACCCTGGCTGACCATCTGCCGGAGGCGATTTTGGTGGGTGACTCCACTGCACCGGTGTATGCGGGCAACCACCTAGTCAGCCAGCCAGCGCCAAGGCGTTATTTCAATGCCTCTACCGGCTACGGCACCTTGGGTTATGGGCTGCCAGCAGCGCTAGGTGCGCAGTTAGCTCGCGCTGATCTACCTGTGGTGGCGCTTGTCGGTGATGGCGGGGTGATGTTCACCCTTGCTGAGCTTGCTACCGCGGTGGAGGAACGCCTGCCGGTGGTAATTGTGCTGTGGCACAACGCAGGCTACGAAGAAATTCGCCGCTATATGGATGCCAACGGTGTGGCTCGTTTGGGCGTGGATATTCAAGCCCCCAACTTTCTTACTTTGGCCGAAGGGTTTGGTTGCCCAAGCGTGCGGGTAGAAAGCCCTGAGGAGCTTGCAAACTCACTCGCTAAGCGTGTTTCAAGTGGCCCGTTACTCATTGAAATAGACGCGGCTGCTTGGCAGCGTGCGTGCCGAATTTCCGACCAGGATACGTAGATGCCGTTACTCAACCAGCAAGTTATCAATCAGCAGTTCATCAACAACCAATGGGTTGCCTCAGCAGGCACGCGCATGCTCGATGTGATGAATCCTTATCGCGAAGCGCGTATTGCCCAGGTCACGGCGGGGGACGCGGCAGATGTCGACGCTGCCGTTAAAGCCGCTCAGCAAGCACAACCTGCTTGGCAAGCGCTGGGTGGCGCTGCGCGAGCAAAGTACCTAGATAGCTTTGCCGATGCGTTGGAGACCCGCCGAGAAGCGCTAATCACTCTGTCAGCCACTAATAACGGTAAACCGCTTGCAGAAGCAGGCATTGACCTGGACGACGCGATTGCCTGTTATCGCTATTACGCCAAGCAGGCCAGGGTGTTAGATGCTCGCCAGGGCGAACTGGTCAGTGTGGAAATGGAAGGCGTTGAGGCGCGTACGTATCATGACCCTGTGGGCGTCGTGGGGTTGATTGCTCCCTGGAACTTCCCGCTGGTGACAAGCGCCTGGAAGCTGGCGCCCGCGTTGGCAGCCGGTTGTACCGCAGTGCTCAAGCCGTCAGAGGTAACGCCGCTCCCCGAGTTGGTACTGGCAGAAATTGCCCTGGAAATTGGTCTGCCAGCCGGTGTGCTGAACCTGCTTAACGGCGATGGCGAGGGCATTGGCGCACCGCTAACCAATCACCCAGGTGTGGATAAAATCTCTTTTACGGGCAGTAACCGAGTCGGCGAAGCCGTTATGCAAGCTGCTGCCGTTCGCACTGCCAGTGTCTCCCTAGAGCTAGGTGGAAAATCGCCGATTCTGGTAATGGAAGACGCCGACCCAGCCCAAGCCGCCGACTGGGTAATGGCGGGTATCTACTTTAATGCCGGGCAAATCTGTTCAGCGACTTCGCGTTTACTGGTACATGAAAACGTAGCTGAAGCACTCTATACCGCCCTAGCTGAGCGGATGGATGCGCTAACCCTGGGCGACCCACTCGCCGAAGGTACCGACTTAGGGCCGTTGACCAGCGCTAAGCAGCGCGATGCGGTACAACGCTATTTAGACTTAGCAGCGCAAGAAGGCCTAACGGCAGTGCGCGATATTACCCATCGCACGTTACCCACGCAGGGCTACTTTTTAGCGCCGACGCTTTACCGTGATGTGCCGCTGGAAAGCCGCTTGTGGCAAGAGGAGATTTTCGGCCCAGTGCTCTGCGCACGCAGCGTTACCAGAGAAGAAGAGGCGATTAAACTCGCCAACGATAGCGCTTATGGATTAGCTGCGACGGTGATTAGCGGTGATCCTGAGCGGGCAAAGCGCATTGGTCGCCAGCTAAAAGCCGGTAGCATTTGGTACAACAGCGAGCAGCTGGTGTTGCCTGAAACCGCCTGGGGCGGCTTCAAGCGTAGCGGCATTGGGCGTGAACTTGGCCCCTGGGGGCTAAGTGCCTACCTGGAAGTGAAGCATGTGATTGGGCCGGCGTAAGACTAACGGTCGGGCATAGCATAACGCCGGGATGACTTCCCGGCTTTTACCACTTGTCCGGGCACATCGTGGCCGATAAGTGTCGGTAGGCTGGCGGCAACGTCAAGCAGCGCATCTAGATCGACGCCCGTATCGACCCCCATCGCTGCAAACATATGCACTAAGTCTTCGGTGCATACATTACCGCTAGCGCCTGGGGCAAAGGGGCAGCCCCCCAGCCCACCTAACGACGCATCAAAGCGGCTAATGCCCGCCTGCCACGCCGCCAGCGCGTTGGCTAAGCCCATGCCGCGCGTGTTGTGAAAGTGCAGCGTGAACGGCGTTTCCGGCCAGCGCTCAAGCACAGCGTCACACAGGCGCCTCACCTGGGCTGGGTTGGCCATGCCCGTGGTGTCGCATAGCGTAACGCCTTGAATGCCCAGCGCGATCAGTTGTTCCACCAGCGTAAGCACCCGCGTTTCAGGCACCTCGCCTTCAAATGGGCAGCCAAAGGTGGTCGAAAGCGAGGCGTTGATAAACACGCCGCTGCCTTGGCAGGCCTCCACAATCGCGGCAAATTGCTCAAGCGACTGCTCTGGCGTCATGCGAAGGTTTGCCAGGCCATGGCTATCGCTTGCCGACATCACCAAATTAATTTCATCCACCTGGCAGGCAAGCGCACGCTCTGTGCCCTTAAGGTTAGGCACTAAGACGCTGATATCGACGCCTGCCCGGCGCTGAATACCAGTGACAACATCCGCAGCATCGCGCAGGTTAGGAATCGCTTTGGGTGACGTAAACGAGGTGGCCTCGATGCGCCGCAGGCCGGTGGTGGAGAGTGCGTCGATCCAGCGGATCTTATCGTCTGTGGGGACAAAGCGCGCTTCAATCTGCAGGCCGTCACGCGGGGCGACTTCATTAATTTCTATTCTTGTCGGACAGGGCATGGGTTGACTCGTGGACTTGTGCATAGCGCTCTCCTTAAATAATGCCCGCTTGACGCAGTTTGGCGCGGGTTTCCTGGTCAATACCCAGTTCATCCAGCACGTCATCGGTATGCTGGCCAAGCGCCGGGCCGCCATCTCCGATCCGCCCTGGGGTAGCGCTAAGTTTGGGCAGTACACCGGGTACTTTTAATGGTTTGCCGTTGGGGCGGGTGAAGGTTTGAATCATTTCCCGCGCCAAGTAATGGGGGTCAAAGGCAATATCTTCGGCGGTGTACGGATAGCCTGCTGGCACACGCGCCTCATCCAGCGCTTTAAGAATCGCCTCTCTTGGGCGCTCTTCAGACCACGCTTGAATCGCTGCGTCGATCATTTCAGCCTGCTGACTGCGGCCATCGTTGTGGGCTAGCGCGGGGTCGTTGGCCAGATCATCACGGCCAATCACGCCCATCAAGCGTTTGAAAATGCTGTCGCCGTTACCGGCAATCAGTACGTAATCGCCTCCTTGGCAGCGGTAAGCGTTAGAAGGCGTAATGCCGGGGAGGGCGCTGCCGCTAGGTTCGCGCACCTGGCCGCTGGCATCGAATTCCGGCAGTAGGCTCTCCATCATGGCAAATACTGACTCATACAGCGCCACGTCGATCTCTTGTCCCAGGCCGCTGCGGTTGCGCTCTTGCAGTGCCAGCAAGGTGCCAATGACAGCGTATAGCGCGGACAGCGAATCACCAATGCTCACACCTACCCTGACGGAAGGCTCTCCCGGCTGACCGGTGAGATAACGCAGCCCGCCCATGGCTTCACCCACCACACCAAAGCCGGGCTTGTCGCGGTAAGGCCCCGTTTGTCCGTAGCCGGAAATATGCACCATGATTAATCGTGGGTTGAGTTTTGAGAGCGCTTGCCAGCCCAGCCCCCAGTTATCTAATGTGCCAGGGCGGAAGTTTTCCACCACCACATCAGCCTCGGTAGCGAGTTCGCGCACCAGCGCTTGGCCCTCTTCACTGCGCAAGTCCAGCGCCACCGAGCGTTTGTTACGGCTCTGTACGTGCCACCAAAGCGAGGTGCCTTCCTCAAGCATTCGCCATTTGCGAAGGGGGTCGCCGGTGCCAGGTGGCTCAATTTTAATCACATCGGCACCAAATTCGCCCAACAGCTTGGTCGCAAATGGGCCTGCAATGAGCTGCCCAAGTTCAAGGACTTTCAGGCCTTCTAAGGGAAGCTGGCGCGCTTCGGGAGCATGCATTAAGGCTCTCCTGGTCGTGTCGTTAATATTGTTGCCTACCAGCATGCGTGAGCCGCTTAGGCGCGACAATTAGGCAATGGGTAACAAAGGTTTCGTGACTGGCGAAGGTATGCGCTAGCATAGTCAGGTTACTTTTCAGGAGTTTGCCGAGTTGCGCCGCTTTGATTTTTTTACGCTCAAGCTGTTTATCTCTGTTGCAGACGAAGGCCGCTTGACCGCGGCTGCCGAACGCGAACATCTAGCCCTTGCCGCCGTTAGCAAGCGAATGAGCGATCTTGAAAGCTTGGTCGGAGCAACGCTACTTTACCGTAAACCCCGTGGCGTGGAGCTAACCCCGGCAGGGCATGCGTTTTTACATCATGCGCGGCGCATACTCGACAATGTTGAACGCTTACAGGCAGAACTTAGCGAATATGGTGAAGGCGTGCGTGGGCATGTGCGTATTCATTCCAACACCTCGGCGATCATCGCGTTTCTTCCCCAAGATCTCAGCGCGTTCTCTCGTCACTACCCTGAAATCAAAATCGATCTGCAAGAGCGGGTTAGTAATGAAATTATTGCCGCTGTACGGGATGGCTTAACCGATATTGGCATTTTTGCTGGGCATGTGGCTGCGCCAGACTTACAGATAATTCCGTATCGGCGTGATCGCTTAGTGCTAGTAACGCCTGATAAACACCCGTTAGCGGAGCGAAGCAGTATTGCCTTCAATGAAGCGCTCGCTTTCGACTTCATCGGTTTGCAGCAAGATGCGTCACTGCAAGCGCTATTGCTTGAGCAGGCTAATCTATCGGGAAGAGCGCTGCGAATGCGCATTCAGGTACGTAGCTTTGATGCTATTTGCCGCATGATTCACCATGGCATGGGGGTCGGCGTGCTGCCAGAACAAACGATCTACCGCGAGCTAGGTGATCTGCAGCTTAAGAGCATCCCGTTGAGCGACGCCTGGGCCCAACGGGAGCTTGTGATTGGCGTGCGCCGCTACGCGACGCTTCCTGTCACGGCAAGGCACATGGTGGACCTGCTGACCGCAGAAAAGCATTCAGCGTTATAAAGTTCATCAAATCGGCGCTTAATCCCGCAGTATCGAGGGGGCCGACCACTGCTGACAAAGCGGTATCACTTCTAAGCGCGTGATATTGATATGCGGCGGAAGTGAGGCTACATGGAACGCTTGGTCGGCGATATCCTCAGGCTGAAGTGGTTCCGCTCCTGCGTAGTAGCTATCGGCTATCTGGTGGTCACCTTTCATGCGAACCAGCGTAAATTCACTCGCTGTCATCCCCGGGGCGAGGTCGGTCACTCTAACGCCCTGGGGGCCAACGTCGCAGCGCAGGTTATAGCTAAATTGTTCTACAAAGGCTTTGGTGGCGCCATACACATGCCCACCAGGGTAAGGCGTATGAGCGGCGATAGAACCCAGGTTAATGACCGTTGAGCCAGGGCCAGCGGCGATGAGCTTGGGCAATAGGTGGCGTGTGACAGTCACTAACCCTTTTACGTTGGTATCAATCATGCGGTGCCAATCATCCAGCTCAGCGTTTTGTGCTGGCCCCTTACCCAGCGCTAGTCCTGCATTATTGATCAGTGTATGCACGTGCTGAAAGCGTTCTGGCAACGCCGCAACCACGTTGGCAACGTCTTGTGGGTTACTGACATCCAATTGAGCGATGTGCACAGGTACGCTGTTTTTCAGTGAGTTATAGAGCGTCTCTAAGCGAGTTTGACGCCGTCCTGTTAACACCAGTGACCAGCCCGCTTGGGCAAAACGGTGGGCACAAGCAAGGCCGATTCCAGAAGTGGCGCCGGTAATAAACACGACGGGTGCGACTTCGTGCATGATGAAAGCTCCTGGCGAAAATGGCGGTTGAAGCCGCGGCTAAAAACAGCAGACAAGCGCCATTGAGATAGCCTAAGGGTGCAGTGGGTATTCATCTTTGGTCGTATGCTGATAATAGGGTGCGTAGTTTAGCGCGCTATAGCGGCGTTTCTAGCCATCGTATTTGACGAAGTCAGCCTTCATAAACGTCGATTTGAGCCGCTTGGCTGCTTGTTTCAAGATCAATCAAACAGCAAAAATGCTGTGATAAGTATCACGCTTAATAACCATAACCACATCCAATAACGACAACCGTAGAGAGTCATCCTATGCGGACAACATTGCTTACCACGCTGGCCACCCTGGGTATGCTAACGGCGGCCCCCTTTGCCTTGGCAAACCCGATCGAAATTCAAGTTAACAACACCATGAGCGAAGGCGGCTCTGAAAGCGCAGCAGTCGAGCGCTTTGCCGAATACCTAGAAGAGCAGGCTCCAGGCCGTTTTGAGGTGCGTCCTTTTCTAGCAGGTTCACTCGGCGGTGAAAACGCGGTGCTGGAACTGCTCAACTTAGGTCAAACCCAGATTTCTATCACTGGCGGCAACTGGCGCCAGCAGTATGCGCCAGAGTATGACGCTATTACCGTGCCGTTTGTTTTTTCAACCTGGGACGAAGTCGATGCCTATATGGAAAGCCCTTCCGGCCAGGCATTGATTGAGCAGGCTGAAAATCAGGGTGGTCTTAAATATTTCGGCACCCAACACCGTGGCCCACGCCACATGACTGCCAACAAGGCGATCAATAGCCCTGAAGACTTAGACGGCTTCCGTTTACGCCTGCCATCGCTTCCCGTGTGGCTTGAGGTGTGGGAGGAGATCGGCGCTCAGGTAGTTAACGTTCCCGCGCCGGAAATTTACTTGGCCATGCAAACAGGTCAAGTCGATGGCCATGAAAACTCGCTCTCCTCGCCCTATACCCGCCGCCTGTGGGAAGTGCAGGATCACATCATTATGACCAGTCACGTGCAGTTCCCTTGGAACTGGGTAGCCAGTTCACGCTGGTGGGATGGGCTAGAGGCGGAAGATCAAGCGTTGATCGAGGAAGCCATCCATGTCGCCAGGGAGCATGGTTCGGAGCGTGAGCGTGAGCTTGATGAGTACTACCTGACGGCGCTACAGGAAGAGGGCATGACGATTATCGAACCCGATATTGAAGCTTTCCGCGAAGCGGCGTTGCCTGCGATTGATCGTGTCATGGCCGATATGGCTGATGGCGTGCGTGAAGATGCGTTAGGTAATGAAAGCCAGTAATTGCTTGTGCTAAATGAACAACGGCGGCCTATCAGGCCGTCGTTGTAGTTTTAAAAGATACCTATTTAAGCCTTATTAAGCCTCAGGAGCGTTCCCGTGGATTCAGCTATGCCGCCCAGAAACGGGCCGGATAGAATCGCTTTTTATGTGTTGCGTTACACCACCCGTCTTTGCGATGGGGTGGGGGTGACGTTAATGGCCGCGATATTACTGCTCATTGTGTCTGCAGTGGTAGCCCGTGACTTACTTGGGTTGGGGATGCCCTGGACAGAAGAAGTTGCGTCACTGCTGGCCATTTATGCCATTGGCTTTGGGTCTATCTCTGCGTGGGTACGCAGTGAGCATTTAGTGGTTGACCTGTTCAGCCACAAACTTTCTAGCTTAGGTAAAAATATACAGTATCGCCTTACTTCGCTGATCTCTTGCGGCTTTTTTCTGCTCGCGGCATGGGGCGCGTGGATTATGTCGGATATGAGCGCCAACAATAAAACCGTTTCGTTAAGTATTAGTTTCAGCTACCTCTACTACGGTATCTTCTTTAGCTTCGCAAGCATGGCGGTCATCGCCCTTTGGAAAACGCTGCGCGGCCCGGTTTTCTGGCTTGAAGCACCCCGCGAAGAAGAGGTGACGGCACCATGACTGAATTACTAATTTTTGTTGGCGGCCTGCTGGTTCTAATGGCTATCGGGCTGCCTGTTGTGGTTGCCATCGGTGTTACTTCATTTATTGCTTTGGTATTCACCGGTACCGGAGGGTTGCCCGTTGAGCTACTGCCACTGCGGATGGTGCAAACGCTCAACAATTTTACGCTGTTGGCCATTCCGCTGTTTATTTTGGCAGCCAATATTATGAATATTGGCTCAACAACCACGCGTATTTTTGACTTCGCCACGGCATTAGTAGGCTTTACCAAAGGCGGTCTTGGTCACGCTAACGTAGTGGCCAGCTCTATTTTTGCCACCATGTCGGGTACTGCCGTGGCTGACGCGGCGGGGCTTGGCAGCATTGAAATTAAAGCCATGAAAGAGCGTGGCTATGATTTGGGTTACGCCACTGGAATTACCGCCGCCTCTAGCGTGATTGGGCCGATTCTGCCGCCCAGTATTGCGCTAGTAGTGTATGGCTGGCTGGCCAACGTGAGTATCGGCGGGCTGTTTATGGCGGGGCTACTGCCCGGTATTTTGATGGCATTATTGCTGATGGGAATGACGGTAATGCTCGGGGCAACAGGCAAAGTAGTGATGCCTAAGCCTACACCGTTTGATGCCTGCGAGGTCGTTCGAACCGGCAAGCGCGCTATTCTGCCCTTGATGATGCCCGCCATTATTGTCGGTGGTATTTGGGGGGGCTTCTTTACGCCAACGGAAGCGGGTGCCATTGCCTCGCTCTATGCGGTTATTTTAGGCGGCCTGATCTATCGCGACTTAAGCTTGCGCGACTTGTTTAATGCTTTCCAACGTACCCTTATGTTCAGCGCCGTGATTCTGCTGATTATTGCGGTATCCAGTTTTTACGGCTGGATTTTGGTACGCATGGGTATTCCACAAGCGTTGGCGGGACAGGTGGCCAGCATCGATATGCCGACGATTGCGTTGCTGCTCTGCTTTGCGCTGTTTTTCCTGCTTATCGGCTGTTTCATGTCGGTCATCGAGAGCATCCTGATCTTCACTCCCATTGTGGTGCCTGCTGCGCTAAGCGCGGGGTTAGACCCTGTCCATTTCGGCATTGTGATGGTCATTACGCTTTCAGTGGGGGTTATCACACCGCCCTTTGGCACGGTGTTGTTTCTAATGGTGGGCATTACGCGGCTACGCTACGGGCAAGTAGTTAAAGCGGTGTTGCCGTTTTTGCTTCCTATTCTGGCCACCATTTTAGTGTTGATCGCGATACCTGGCCTTGCCACGTGGCTGCCTCGGGTGATGGGGTATTAATCCCCCAAACCTCGTTTGTCATGCTGCAGCGGGGCTCATGTGTCATTGATAAACAATAAATCACTAATTAAAGATCGCTGCGTCATTAGATTGGCATGCACGATTTTTATTCAAGTAATTGTATTTATAGTATTTTTTATTTTTTTTGGCATTTCCTGGTATGGCGGATGCAGTGTATTAGGCAAGAGCAGAGTGTTAGAAAGACGCGATGTTCTTGCCACTAACCAACGTTTTCAAATTATCGAATTTTTTGATTACCGAAAACTGAAGTGAAAGCGAAGCCATATCAGGAGGCATGACTATGAAAAAGGAAGCTCTCAAGAAACTTGGCATTTTAGGCGTATCGTTTGGTTTAATCGCTAGCCCGCTGGCCTTTGCTGGCATGGAAGGCAACGATGATTACGAGCCCGCTCCTCAGGAAGAAACGACCCAGGATGAGCAGGGCGCTTACAACTCTTTCGACTCTGATCAAGAGCAAGGTGCCACCACTGAAGGCGCTACTAATGAAGGTATAACGACCGAGTACGAAGAGGAAGAGCAAGAATTCACTTATGAAGAGGAAGAAGAAGAGCAAGACACATGGGAAACTGAAGAGGAAGATGATTCCGGTTGGTAACTCATGACTGCTAAAGGATTAACTTCTATTCCGGTTCACGGATGAGCCATGAAATGCCCCGCCAGTTGCGGGGCATTTTTGCGTTAAAAGATGTTAAATAGGGGGTGGGGAATGAATAGGCTATGGTTAGAGTTCTATTACTAACATCAGCCACAAGGACGTTGCCGACGTGTTGAACTGGAAGGAGGTTCCACAGCTTCCTAAAGCGCAAGGACGAATCGAAGCGATTGATCTCGCGCGTGGTATTGCCATTGGGCTGATGATTATCAGTCATGCCGTTAGTGGTTTAGTAGGCATGCGTCATGTGCCCGACTGGGGCATGGTGCCTATCCACTTTTTGACTAAGTTCTCGTCCTCACTATTTATTCTAGTGTTCGGCATAGCGCTGGCGGTGGCCTTCCTTGCTTACACGCAAAGTGACGATTGGCCTCGGCGGCGATTAAAGCTATGGGTAAGGGCCATTGAGGTTTGGTTTTGGTATAAATCGCTGATTATTATCGAAATGCTACCCTTTAGCTCGCCAAGCGATATTGTTAATACGCTGCTCTATGGGCGATTTGCTATCTGGGTAGAGATTCTCGGTTTTTACGCCATTGCCTTATTATGGGTGCCATTAATATTGCCGCTGTGGGCGCGAACGCCACTGTGGGGACGTTTGGCGACCATCGCAGGATTAACGGCGCTTTCAGCGTGGTTACAAGGCTTTTCCTTTGGGGGCTACGAGCTCTTAAAAGCGTTTCTGGTGGATCATGAAGAGCACTATGCCTGGGGACAGCTTAGCCGCGCCCCACTAATATTGTCTGGCTTATTGATCGGCGAAGCGCTGTTACGCTGCTATTTCGATGCCACCTTACGCCGCCGTTTAATTCTTTGGCTGGCAGGGTCGGGGGCGCTGATGGTCGGCGCTTTTTATGGCATAGCCATCGCCGGGGGCGATGTTCATGGTGCGATGATGGCGGTGGCTCGTAATGTGGGAAAACACCCGCCAGGGATAAACTTTATGCTGTTTAGCGTGGGTGGCGCGTTGGTGCTGCTTGGGCTTGCCTTAGCGGGTGGCGCAGCCGCTGCGAAAGTACTGTTGCCGATCACGCTCGTCGGTAGTGATGCGCTCAAAGCCTTTATCTTCCATATCGTGATGATTTTTCTGGTACTGCGTTTTTTATTGGAAGGCGAGGGTGCCTACAGCTACCCGCAGGCACTTGGCATTGGTGGTTTGTTAATACTCGGCGCCGCGCTGTGGATTTGGCTAACCCGCTGGATGGCGGCTCATCGCTAAACGCGAGCAAACTAACGGGAGTTGACGATTTGCGACACTGGATACAGCGCGGGCTGATGGTAGTAGCGCTGTTAATAGCACTGCCCGTTCATGCAGATTGGTATTATGCAGTCGATAAACAGAGCCGCTGGCAGGGTGACTTAAACGCCCGCATGGCCGCCATCGAAGAGGTGTTTGGTGGGCAGCTGGGCGTGTATGTGCAGAATTTGGCCAGTGGTGAAGCCTATTCCTGGAAAGCCGATGAGCCATGGTATTTGGCCTCGCTGATAAAGGTACCGGTGGCTGCCCAAGTGTTGGCCGAACGCCAAGCTGGCAGGTTAGCTCTTGATGAGCGGATTACCCTGGCGCGCAGCGACTATGTGGATGGTGCAGGCCCGGTTAACTGGCATGATCCAGGCACGCCTATTTCTATTGGTTATTTGTTGGAACAGATGATCACCGTTAGCGATAACACTGCGTCGGATATGCTGATTGATCGTGTAGGGCTTGAAGCAGTGAATGAACGGGCAAAGGCCATGGTGGCAGCGAGCGGAGGAAGGCCCGGTCATATAGGGCCGATTAGCAAGCTCGTTGGCGTACGCCAAGGTGTGTATGGCCAGCTTCATCCAGATGCCCAAGACTTAGAGGGTTTAGATTTTATGGCGCTGCGCAAGCACAGTGTTAGCCAGCGACCGGAAGCGTTAGCCCGTGCCCTTAGCGTGCGCCAAGATGCCTTCGAGCAGCCTGACTACGACCGCGCCTTTGATGCCTACGAAGCCACGGGTGAGAACGCAGGCACGTTGCGCGCCTTCGGGGATGTACTAGCCTCGCTTCACCATGGAGGTATGACGGATTTGAATACCGAGCAGCGCCAAACGCTGCTGGCGGTATTGAGCCGTACTTCCTCTGGCGAGCGCCGCTTGAAACAAGGGTTGGGCAGTGACATTCATTTTGCCCATAAGACCGGTACCCAGCACCGTCGTAGCTGCGATGCGGGTATTGCCTCGCGCATTTCGTCAGCCCAGAGGTCTTGGGTAATTGTCGCCTGTAGCCGAGGCCCGCTGTCGGTAAGCGCCCACGAACGCGCCTTGGCAAGTGTTGGTGATGCGCTACGTTTTAGTGGTGCATTAGCTGACCTTTAATCAAGCTAACGCTAGCACCTAACGCCGTACCAGCATGATAAACTGAGCCAATGCTCTGTTGATGTTTCACGGCCTGTCGTTGGAAAGTTGTAGCGCTTGGTGGCTAACGACGCGGGTGCCTCATTCGCTCGTACCTCGCGAGATTCGTTACACCGCGCTACGGTAGGTGCCATAGGTTTTGTAGCGCGTGGTAAGCGAAGCGCACCCGCGATGACGGTTATGGCAAAATGAAACAGCAACAGATTATGTAGGTTCTTTTTTTATTACTTAGGAGTTTGTTATGGCACGTGCCAGCGCCCGTCATATTTTGGTAAGCAGTGAAGAGCAGTGCAACACACTGAAGCAAGAGATCGAAAACGGTCGTGATTTCGCAGAAGTGGCCAAGCAGCACTCTAGCTGCCCTTCTGGCCGTCAAGGCGGTGACCTGGGTAGCTTTGGCCCCGGCCAAATGGTACCGGAATTCGACAAGGTCGTTTTCAGCGGTGACCTGAACAAGGTACACGGCCCGGTCAAAACCCAGTTTGGTTACCACCTGTTGGAAATTACCAGCCGCAGTTAATGGCGCCGAACATCCGTCAAGCACCGCGGCAATGCTGTCGCGGTGTGAGGAGCACGCCTTGAACGATCCCATTATTACTATTGAAGGCTTGAACAAAACCTACGAAGGTGGCTTTCAAGCTCTTAGCCGTGTGGATTTAACCATTCAACGCGGTGAAATTTTTGCCCTGCTTGGCCCCAACGGGGCGGGCAAAACAACGTTAATCAGCGTGGTGTGCGGGCTGGTGAATCCAACCCAGGGCCACGTGTTAGTCGATGGCTATGATAGCGTTAGCCACTATCGTCAGGCCCGTGAACGTATTGGTCTTGTACCTCAAGAGCTGACCAACGAAGCCTTTGAAACGGTATGGAATACGGTCAGTTTTAGCCGAGGCTTGTTTGGTAAGCCGCCGAATCCAGCGCATATCGAGAAAGTGCTTAAGTCGCTGGCCTTGTGGGACAAACGCAACAATCGTTTGATGACCCTTTCCGGTGGCATGAAGCGCCGTGTATTGATCGCCAAAGCGCTCTCTCATGAACCACGCATTCTATTCCTAGATGAACCCACTGCTGGGGTAGACGTCGAGCTACGCCGTGATATGTGGGAAGTGGTGCGCGGGCTGCGGGATAATGGTGTCACGATCATTCTCACCACCCATTACATTGAAGAAGCCGAAGAAATGGCCGACCGCATTGGTGTCATCAACCGCGGTGAGATTGTGTTGGTGGAAGAGAAAGCAGCGCTGATGAACAAGCTTGGCAGCAAGCAACTAACGCTTCAGCTGCACACGCCGCTCTCTGCATTGCCTGCGTCCCTTGATCAAGACGAGCTGAGTTTGGCAGCAGATGGCTATGAGTTGGTGTACACCTACGATGGCCGTCAGGAAGAGGATGGGCGCGGTATTTCTGCGCTGCTCACTCAGTTGGAAAGGGCGGGCATTGGCTTTAAAGACCTGCACACCCGGCAAAGCTCGTTGGAAGATATTTTCGTCGACTTGGTAAAGGAGCGCCCATGAATCTCTACCCCGTTCGTGCCATTTATATGGCAGAAATGGCGCGTACTCGCCGTACCTTGCTGCAAAGCATTGTGTCGCCAGTGATTTCAACCTCGCTTTACTTTGTGGTGTTTGGCGCGGCGATTGGTTCACGCATCAGCGAAATTAACGGGGTCAGCTACGGGGCCTTTATTGTGCCCGGTCTGATTATGCTGATGCTACTTACTCAGAGTGTCTCTAATGCCTCGTTTGGGATTTTCTTCCCGAAGTTCTCCGGCAGCATTTATGAAATTCTCTCAGCGCCCATCTCTTATTTAGAAGTGGTGGTCGGTTATGTGGGCGCTGCTGCCTCGAAATCGATCATTCTGGGGCTGATTATCCTGGCAACGTCCAGCTTATTTGTGCCACTGGAGATCGCTCATCCGATTTGGATGCTCACCTTCCTGATACTGACCGCGGTCACCTTCAGCCTGCTGGGCTTTATTATCGGCATTTGGGCAGATGGTTTCGACAAGCTGCAGTTGGTGCCTTTGCTGGTGATCACCCCGCTAACGTTTTTGGGGGGGAGTTTCTACTCTATTGATATGCTGCCGCCGTTTTGGCAAACCGTGACGTTAGCCAACCCCGTGGTCTACTTGGTCAGTGGATTCCGTTGGAGCTTCTACGGCATTGGCGATGTTAGCTTAGCGGCCAGCGTGGCGATGATCATGCTCTTCCTTGCGGCCAGCCTTGCCACCATTGCCTGGATTTTCCGCACCGGTTATCGCTTAAAGCCCTAAACCTGCGGATTGCCTGTTGAGCGGTTCTTTGCCAACACCGCTCTTTTGATGATTTGTTTTTTTAATCAACCGTTCTTAGCTAAATCGCTCTTAAATAAAAGGTAACTCCCGCTTATGCCGCTACTGCAAAGTATTGTGCACCGCCTTGATCCATCACTAGATGGTGAACGTTTGACCGTCACGGCGGCACCTGCGTCAACACCCGCGGCCAACGACGATCCTGTGATGGCAAGCTTGGTGAATTCGCTAAATGACACCTACAACACCAAAGCCAAAGGGTGGGGGCGATTTGCTGAGCAGGGCGAGCAGGCTGGTCCGCTGGTAGCTTGGCTTCGGGCGTATATGGCAGAAGAGCAAGATTTTACCCAGCTTTCTATTGCGATTGCCGAACGCTTGGCGCAAACACTGCAAGAGCAGCTCTCCGTTAGCGGCTACTTAGTGTTCGCACATCTACGCCAGGGCGATACCGAGACGCTGTTTTTAGGCTTAGTTCATCAGCGGGAAGGTATTGGCATTAACGCAGAGCACCAAGCAGTGCCCGCCGCGCAGCTTAATACCAGCCAGCTCACCTTGGCGGCACGGGTAAACCTTACCCAGTGGCAGAGCGATTCTGAAAGCGCACAATATGTGTCGTTTTTAAAAGACCGCGGCGGCAAAAAGCTAGCCGATGGCTTGATAGCGCTGCTGGGAATGGAAGAGGGCATTGATGCTCCTGCTGAAACCCGCACGCTGCTGAAAGCCTTCAGTGATTACGTCGAAAAAGAGGACTACGACGACGAAGCCAGCCGAGAAAAAACCGACACCCTGGTTGACTACGCCAACGAGCAGCTGCGCCGTGGCGAGCCAATGACGTTAGAAGAACTTTCGGGGCTGGTGGACGAAAAGCAGCCCAAAGCGTTTTACGACCATATCCGTAATGCTGACTACGGCCTTTCTCCAGAGATTCCGCCGGATAAGCGTACTATCAGTCAATTTCGCCGTTTTACCGGGCGTGCTGGGGGCGTATCGATCAGTTTTGACTCCCACCTGCTCGGGTCCAGCATTGAGTACGATGAAAACCAGGATCGCCTGATTATCAAGCAAGTGCCCAAGCAGCTAAAAGAGCAGTTGGCGAAGCGTAAGGAGTGATTGGTGAATCGTGAATCGTGATTGGTGAATAGTGAGGTGAGGGTGGGCGCTTAGGCGTAAAGGGCACTAAGTGCCATATCGCCAGTCGAAGTGGCAGGTTTATTAACAGGAGAGAAACCGTGCTGGATGCCATTAGCAATTTCTTCCAACGCGCGCTGGCAGAACCTGAGCAGCGTGATAATCAAACCCTGACGCTAGAACTCGCAACGGCGGCGCTGCTCTGTGAAGTCATGCGTGCCGATTACGATAAAAGCGATGCTGAACGCGCCGCACTGAAGCAGATGTTAATCAGCCGCTACCACTTAAGTGACAGCGACGTTAACGAGTTAATGACGTTGGCGGAAGCAGAAGTGGATGATGCCGTCGATCATTACCAGTTTGTTAGCCTGATAAAAGAGCACTACGGTTATGAGCAGCGCTGCGAGTTGGTAGCGTTAATGTGGCAGCTTGCTTGGGCAGACGGCAGTATCGACCCGCTCGAAGAGCACCGTATCCGGCGGCTGGCAGATCTTTTACACGTTAGCCATAGTGATTTTATTCGCAGCAAGCTTGCCAGCACGCCCCAGGCCTAGCGGCTCCCTTCCGGCTCAGCAGAAATCCCCAGCCGTCGACATAACCATTAATAGACCCATTGATACAGGGCTCGGAGCGCAGAAACGCCAATGAGTGATATGCAGGATGCATCGAACTTAACCGAACTGATTAACACCATGGAGCGAATGGAGCGTGAAAAAGCCAAGGTAAGCGTAGACGACGTGGTTCACGCGGTGGGCAGGCGTTCATTTGGGCCACTATTGTTGCTTGCTGGGCTAATCACACTTGCGCCTATCATCGGTGATATTCCCGGTATGCCAACGCTTATGGCGGCGTTGGTGTTGCTCACGTCCGTTCAGTTATTAATCGGCAGGGAAACTTTTTGGTTACCTAAATGGCTGGTAAAACGCTCTATTGCCCGAAACAAATTCGATAAAGCTATTCACTACATGAAAAAGCCCGCCACATGGATTGATAGCTTACTAGGTGTGCGCCTAGCGTGGATGACTGGCTATATCGGGATACGCGTCACCGCCGTGATGTGCCTGCTTATCGCGCTAGCCATGCCGCCGATGGAGTTTATTCCGTTTAGCGCCAACGGCGCGGGTTTGGCGCTTACCCTGTTTGGTTTAGGTTTAGTCGCCAGAGACGGCATTATGCTCTCGCTGGGTTTTCTACTCACCGGAGTTACGTTTACGGTTGTGCTGATCAACGTGCTATAAGTTCGCGTACGATCATCCTAGCGCCGCCTAAGCTGACGGCTTTTTAAAAGGAGCAAGCACGCACCATGTCTGATCCAGCACCGTCTGAGTCATCATCATCGAACTCACCATCGCCACATTCAGCACTGCCGCCTGCGCCCAAAACGCCCCGTGAACAATCCTCCTGGGAGCGGCGGATTGAAACGGTGCTTTGGAATTCGCGCTTTCTAGTAATGCTGGCGGTAGTGCCAAGCCTGTTGGGTTCACTGATGCTGTTTATTGTTGGCACGCTGGATATCTTAACCGTGGTGGGTGACGTACTGCGCTACTACCTGGTGGATAGCTCTCAAGATATCCACGACACCCTGGTGCCGGACATCATCATCGCCGTTGATGTTTATTTAATAGCGATTGTGCTGCTGATCTTTGGGCTAGGTATCTATCGGCTGTTTGTTTCCCGGATCGACCAGGCGGAAGTGCGCTATCCCAAGCATCCGTTTAACGTAGGCTCACTGGATCAACTCAAGGACAAGATTGCCCGCGTGGTGATTTTGGCGGTAATTATTGAGTTTTTCCGCGCTGTGGTGGATATCCGTTTCACGACGCCACTGGAAGCCATCTACCTCGCGCTTTCGGTGCTGGCGCTGGCGGCAGCGCTGTATCTCATGAGTCTTGGGCATAAGGGGGAGTGAGACGAATCGTCGGGCTGTCTCTTAAGCGAGTGAGTTAATACCCGCCGAGGGTAAATTACGCAAACATTATCAATCACTGCTAGGCTGGAAATGTTATCCCAAGGTGTTGCTTTCTTTGAAGCAAGCCTTTAAACGCAAAAGCAAGGAGTGCCGTTATGCGTAACATTATCTATATTATTGGTCTAATCGTTGTTGTGTAAGCGTCCATTCCGCGACGTTCTGCCACCCCGCTAAAATTC
>NZ_JABUZE010000189.1:178090-197971 GCF_014897805.1 Halomonas sp. 3F2F | reverse complement strand
GCTACGGGTCTGAGCGCACGATAAATTTTGAATAGCCACTTACTCGCCCATTCATTATCGCTATAGGGCGAAATACGTAGGCTCATGCCAATAAAGTTTTGCAGGTAATCACCAATCCCCAGGGTAATGGTCTCTAAAATAGCAATAGTGGGGCCGGTGATTAATACATACAGCATCAAGCCAATACATAAAATCATGTTTAAGTTCGATAACCGCTTAATGCCTTTATCCAAACCTGACCATGTCGATGCCATGTAAGCACAAAACATGACAAACAGAATGACAAACTGCCAAAAGCCATTTTCCGGCAAACCAAACACCGCATTAAGCCCACCGTTCATTTGCAGCACACCTAAGCCAAGCGAGGTGGCAACCCCCATAACGGTGGCGACCACAGCAAAAACATCTAGCCATGATGCGTAAGGACGGACCCGGGGATGCTTAGCCGTCACTGAAGAGAGTACTGAAGACACCAGCCCTGCTTGCCCTTTCCGAAATTGAAAGTAGGCAATAATTAAGCCCACAACAGAAAATGCTGCCCACTGATGGATACCCCAGTTAAAGTAACTGTATTGGATTGCATAGCGCGCAGCAGCGTCAGTTTCAGCAGGCACGTCACCATAGGGAGGGTTGATATAGTGCGTCATTGGTTCAGCCATACCGTAGAACACCAGCCCAACGCCGAACCCAGCCGCCAGCAGCATGCTAATCCACGAGAAAAAACTGTAGCTGGGCGTACTGTCCTGAGGGCCAAGGCGCACTTTTCCATACTTACTCAATGCTAAGCCAACCAGAAAAACTACAAAGCCAAACACTGAAAATAAGTAGAACCAGCCAAACAGTTCCGTAATTGATGTGAGCGCTGCTTGGGCTGCATTACCAAAGCCTTCTGGGAATGCAGCGCCAATAACAACCAAGCCGAATATAATCACCGCAGAGGCGACAAATACCGACTTACCGCCATGATTTGCCATATAACCATCCTGTTAAATGAGCATTGTGTGTAACAGCGTAAAATGTACCGATAAATGCTGTTTTTTTGAAATCCAGATCTTGTACTGAACCTTAAACGGCATGACTTTTAACCTAACATATTCGTACAAAACTCCTTCACGGCCAGAATGAAGAAATGTTAACTCTGAGCAGGAACTTGATACCCAGCCTGTGTTCCAATGGAACGCATATGAACGATGGAGGCTTTCATGCCGCAAATGAATCGTGATCAACGCAATGCCGCGTGGCAAGCTGCTAACCAGTGGCGTGCTCGGGCAGCCCAGACCCAGCCGACCGGCCTGATGGGCAGTATTAAACTGCTACTGACGTGGTTAGCGTTTGGTGCACTGATGATCGTCGGTGTTGTACTCGGACTTTTTTTCCTGCTCATTGGCTGGGCAATGATGCCCTTTGTCCGCCATAAAATGAAAAAACGCATGGAGCAGATGCGCGCTGACAACGCTCAGGATGTTGGTGGCGGTTATGCTTACAGGGATACCTCTACGAGCCAGCACGACGCAATAGAAGGTAGTTACGAAGTTAAAGACGACCACCACCGGTCTTAATCAGTTGCTGACTACCGCCGCTTTTAAAGCGGCGCTTGAATCCAGGCGAACGCTGCTGCTAACGTCAGTGGCATAACGACTAAGCTCCCTAAATTGCCGATGAGCACCAACGAAGCGACTTTCTGAGGTGCCAGTTTATACTGCTCGGCCACCAAGTAGTTCAATACCGCAGGCGGCAGTGCAGCAAATACCAGTAGCACGGCTGTCTGTAGCGGATTCAATGGGAGTAACCACATGAGCGGTAGTGCGATCACTAAGCCAGAAAGTGGGCAAAGTAGAGCGCCCAACAAGCCTGTTCGCCAGTCATTAAAATCAATTTCCAGCAATCGAACACCTAATGCAAAGAGCATCAGTGGAATACAGATTCCCCCTAACATGTGCATTGCTTCTAACAGCCAGCTCGGCAACGGTACATTTCCAACGTTGATGACTAGCCCTGCTAGGCTCGCAGCTACGATGGGCATTCGTAACAGTCGCCAAAGTGACGTGCGCGGGTCCAACATATAAAGACCTACTGAGAAATGCAGCAGCATTTCAACAATAAACACGACCACTGCAGCCGGCAGGGCCTCTGGACCAAAGGCGAGCACCAGTAGCGGTACCCCCATATTGCCAGAGTTATTGAACATCATCGGCGGCAAGAACACTTTTGTGTCCAGCGACAGCCATTTAGCAACCGGCCAAAGCACAAGACCAGACCCTAGCACGACGGCCACCGCCGCAGTGGCAAGCCACGCATAGTCCGCCAAAGGCGCTTGGCGATCAGCCAACACGGCAAATACCAGTAGTGGAACAAATAGCTCCATATTGAGCGTGTTAAGGCTGCGAATATCAGGGTTTCGATAACGCCCGTAAACCGCACCACAGCCAGCAATTAAGAACACGGGTAACAGCGTTGCGAGAATATGACCGATCATACGCCCTCCGCCAAGCGGCGGGCGCAGAGACAAACTGTTGCATGCATAGGGAGCTTTTCCTTATTGTTATCAGGCTATCTTCCCTATCGATGCTACTTAAAAACGCTCACCTCGCCAATCAGGGTTCAAGAAAACGCTGCCAAAGTGCAATAACCACATCGCGGTGGGCTTTGAATGCCTGTGCATCAACGACAGTTTTTTCACCGGTTAACGCCGCACGGTGGGTACGGCTACGATAAGCGAGATACGCTTCCCGCAACTGCTCCGCTTCTGACTCGGTAATATGACCACTCTTGGCGAGGGTTTCTAAAATGCGGATATTATCGCTATAGGTGATTAATGCAGGCGTGTCATGAGCGAGTGATAGCACCGCATATTGGCAAAGAAACTCAATATCAACCATGCCACCCACATCGTGCTTTAGACTAAACACCTCCCCGTCCGCACTACCTGGCTGCCCTTTAGAACCCTGTCCTTTAGAACCAAGGTGATCACGCATTTTATGACGCATGCTGACAACGTCATCTCTTAAGGCTTGCGGGTCACGCTCGCGACACAGCATCTCACCACGGATTGCATCAAATTTACTCGCCAGCGTGTTACTACCGGCGACAACGCGCGCGCGTACCAGCGCCTGATGCTCCCAGGTCCAGGCGTTTTGGCGTTGATAATCCGCAAAGGCATCTAAAGAGGTCACCAACAGGCCTGCATTGCCCGAAGGCCGAAGGCGCATATCAACCTCGTAAAGGCTGCCGGCAGGCGTTACTGCGGTTAAGAGGTGGATGATGCGCTGGCCTAGACGGGTAAAAAAGACCGCTGTATCGATGGGCCGGGCACCATCGGTAGTGCCTTTTCCGTCGTTATCATGAAGGAACACCAAGTCCAAATCAGAGCCATAACCAAGCTCGATGCCCCCCAGCTTGCCGTATCCCACAATCAAAAACGCTGGCTCTCGTGTATTGAGGCCTTCTGGCACACCATGTTTCCGCGTGACATGCTTCCAGGCCATCGCTAGCACGGCATCCAGAATGACTTCAGCGATATACGTTAAGTAGTCGCTCACCTTCATCAAGTGGCGTGTTCCAGCGATATCCGATGCAGCAACGTGAAGCATCTGCGCATGCTTAAACACGCGAAGCGCTTCCAACTGTGCCTCATCATCATCTTCTGGCAAGCGGCTTAAGGTCTGGCGTAACTCATCGGCAAGTCGTGATTTATCAGCGGGAGTGTAAAGCGTATCCGGCGTTAGTAGTTCATCAAGCAGTATCGGGTAACGCGCAAGTTGCTCTGCAATCCAGTGGCTGGCCGAGCACAGCTTCATTAGGTGCTCAAGCGCCTGAGGGTTTTCACGCAACAGTGCAAGGTAAGCGGTTCGCCTAAGCACCGATTCGATCAGCGGCTGGACACCACTAAGCGCGTTATCCGGCAACTCACTTTCGGCAACGGCAACCAGCAGTAGCGGCATCAGCGCATCTAGCCGTTCAAAGCCGATACGCTGCATGCTTTGCACTTGGCGGGAATGGTAAAGACTCTGCAGCCGTTTAAGCGCTTTCTCTGGTTCTATAAAACCAGCATCAGTTAGCAGTGCTTCCGCTTCTTCCTGCTCTAGCTCGCCGCGCCACAGTAACCGCCACTGAGACAGGCCAAGGTTATCGTCGCTACTCTCTGCATCGCTGTCCTCTTCGGGGTCGGCGATCACTGCATCAAAGTGCTGACGAACGCGTTCGCGCACTTCCTCCAGCCGCGCGATGAGCCCCGGCCAATCTTCATGCCCCAAGGCAAAGGCGATCCGCTCCCGATCTTCATCATCAACGGGTAGCGTTTGGGTTTGACGGTCTTCTAGCGCCTGAATAGCGTGTTCCATGTCGCGAAGATACGCATAGTCGGGTAGCAGCTCATCGACGACTGCTTGGGGCAACAGCCCCAGTTCAGGCAGTCGATTAAGAGCGGTCTTGAGTGAGGTCACTTGAAGCTCGGTATCACGTCCACCGCGAATCAGCTGAAATGCCTGGACAACGAACTCAACCTCCCTGATCCCACCGGGCCCTAGTTTGATATTGCTTTGCATGCCCTTGCGCTTTACTTCGCGATTGATCATCGCCTTGAGTTCACGCAGCGACTCAATCGCACCAAAATCCAGGTAGCGGCGGTAAACAAACGGCCTGAGACTTGCGAGCAGTTCATGCCCGCCATCTATGTCTCCTGCAACGGGACGCGCTTTGAGCATGGCATAACGCTCCCACTCACGCCCCTGATCCTGATAGTAACTGGAGAGCATCGAGAAACTGCCCACCAGGGGGCCGCCATCACCCAGTGGGCGCAGCCGCATATCAACGCGAAATACGAAACCGTCAGCCGTCATGGCATCTAAAGCGGCGATCAGTTTCTGGCCTAGTTTGGTGAAGTACTCCTGGTGCTCAAGGGGTTTACGCCCGCCTTCGGTTTCACCTTTTTCAGGAAAGGCGAAGATCAGGTCAATATCTGAGGAAAGATTCAGCTCACCCGCGCCGAGCTTACCCATACCCAGCACCACCAAGCGCTGGGACGAGCCATCTCTGCGGGCCGCAGGTAATCCCCAGCGCGGGGCGTAAAAACGTTCAAGCCAGCTGAGCGCGGCTTCAATACAGACTTCCGCCAGCCACGAAACTGCCTGAGCAGTGTCCCACATGGTGTAGCCATCAGGACGATTAAGATCGCGCCACACAATCCCGAGCATGCGGGCACGACGAAAACGGCGAATAGCGCGATGCATTGCCTCTTCATCATCGGCATTTTCCAGCGCATCAGCTAGCCAACTCGCTTGTGACTCCTTACTCGCTGTCGCATCCAGCTCGCCAGCCACATCTAAATCAATCAGCCAGTGCGGAAAGCGTGCCAAGGTATCTAGAGCGAAGCTTGAGACAGTTACGACGTTGGCTAACGCTTCACGACGCGCATCAGAAAGCGCCTCCCAACTACTGGAAGGCAACGACTGTTGGGTCATTGAGGCAATATTATCAGCTTGGCTAAGCGCTTCACTTAATCGCTGCCAGGCGCGCTGTGCAGCGGGCTTAAGCGCTGTTGGCAGCCCAACTTGGGGGAAAAACGCGTCGTCTAACTGCATAACCACCTCTTTGCCAAGCGTCTATTATGTTTGTTGATGAAGCGGGTCGCTGCATGAGCTGAATAAAAGCAATTTAGCCCACCAATTTTTGCCAGCCTAACAGCCCCCAGGTTAAGCCTGCCATGATCAATGACAGCATAACCGCCGCCGAGCCAATATCTTTAGCACGCCCTGAAAGCTCGTGATGCTCGGTGCCAATACGATCAACAACGTTCTCTATAGCACTATTAAGCAGTTCCACAATCAGCACAAGGCACAGGCTGCCAACCAGCAACAACCAGCTAATGGGCCCTTCTCCAATCCACCAAGCCAGCGGTAGCAACACCGCTGTAATACCCACTTCTTGGCGAAACGCAGCTTCATTTCTAAAAGCGGCTTTTAGCCCTTTCCATGAATAGCGCGTTGAGTGCATTAAATGGGTTAACCCCGTATGTCCTGGCTTCATGCCTGTTGCCTCAGCGGTAAAATTAAGATTAATTAGCCAATATCATCGCATCTAAATCCAGCGAAAGCGGATCTAACACCTCGGGCCAGCTAAGATAAGGCGTACTGCCAGTGCCGTTAACCAGCACACTAAAAACGCCCCAGCGCCCCTGGGCGGTACGGAAATAGCCCGCCGCGGCGCGAACAGCAAACGGCTGATTGAGCGTGCCTGTTTTCAGCATCACGTTATTTTGAAACGTTGGAGAACCACGGCGAATAAAGCGCATGACCCCATTGGCAGGCGACTGGAAAGAGGCGACAAAACTGGGTAACAAAGCGCTCTGGCGGAACATATCCTCCAACATCACATTGACGCCGTGAGCGGAGGTACGGTTATCAGTCGTCAGCCCGCTGCCGCTGTGTAACGTTAACGGACCGTGGCCCGACAAGCTGTTCACATAGGCTTCTATCGCCTCCCCCGCTTGGCGCAGTTGCGCTTGTGGTGTTTCCACCAGGTTCAGCGCCAGCACATCAGCCATGTAATTATTGGAGTAGTTCATTGTACGCAGCAGCAGCTCCTGCAGCGGCTTGCTGTCAACGGCTGCCAAACGCTGTGCACTGCTGGGCGGACGCGTTGAGCTAACCCGCCAGGGGTCACGCACACTGACACCTGCCTGATTTAGCATGCTTAACAATACTTGCGCCGTTTTCTCTGCCGCATCGCCAGCGCCACGATAAACATCACGAGCCGCGGCATTGGTTGAAATTTGCCCGGTAAGACGCAGAACATCACCGCGCTCATCGGTAATCCGCTCTGCGCTGATGTCAGTGCCACTATTAGCCGGGCGCGTGACAACTTGGTTATCAATAGCAATTAACGGCGCCTGGCTATCGCATAACCCCACACGGGCAGGCTCTCCCGCTGCCGCAGCAGGGGCTATATTGGCGCACCAGCTACCAAAGTTGACGCCTGCCGAGGTGAGCGGCGCACTGTAAGCATTAGTGACTCGGGTACGCGCATTACAGCGGTCCGTGGTAATACACTCAACAGGGCCAAAACGCCACTGACTGACCACCAGCGCGCCATCCACTTCGCGCACTCCCGCCAGCTGCAGACGTTGCACTAACCGCCAAAGATCTTCAGTTGTGAGGCCTGGATCGCCCCCACCTTCAAATACCAAATCGCCACGCAATACGCCATTTTCCACACTACCTGTGCTGACAAGTTGGCTGGTAAAGCGATGCTGGGGCCCAAAACGATTGAGTGCCGCAGCAGACATATAGGCTTTGGTGACAGACGCTGGCGACAGCTGACGCTCAGGATTCAGACTACCCAGCAATGCATTACTACCAGTATCCGCATCCAGTAAGCGTGCTTCAGCGCTAATTGAGAAGCCTTTGTCTTCTAACTGACCAAGCTGGCTGAAGTCGGCATACAGTGCAGGGCTTGCGCACATGGCGGCACCTACCACACTGGTCACCAACGCCCGATGCCAGCGGCGTAGGGATGATTTAACCGAATGATTAAACGCTGAGAATATCACCGCAGAATAGCTAACTTCTGAACACTTAATATCTGAAGACCTAATATTTAAAGAGCTAATATCTGAGCACGTCACGCTTACTTTCCTCAATGCACGTTCATTTTTGAAAAGACTTGAAGTATGACTACCCCAGCCACGATCAAACTAATGCCGACAACGGCAGGTAAATCAGGTTTCTCACCGAAAACTACAATGCCAACCAGCGTGACCAACACGATTCCCAGACCTGCCCAGATGGCATAAGCAATACCGACCGGCAATGTCCGCAACACCAAGCTCAACAGATAAAATGCCACACCGTAGCCCACGACGACCATGATGCTTGGAAGCGGTCGTGTGAATCCCATTGACGACTTGAGGGCGCTAGTGGCGACAACCTCGGCAACAATTGCTAGCACTAGATATACAAACGTCATGCCCGCTCCAATTCAATCTTCAACTGCCAAAGCGTTTGGCCGCTTTGATCATACTTTGCTTCAAATGGCGTTAGATAGCTGCCGTTGGGAGCCAACGCGGCAATCGTTGCCTGCTTTCCCGTTACTAGGGCGGTTGCCAGAGCAAACTCTTCAACATACAACTGCCAATTGGAGCGCACTTCTAAATACCCGCCAAGGGCTAGCAGTGTGGGGAAAACAGGATGCCCATGCCAGCGCATTTTTAAATGCGCAGCTTTTGGATAAGGATTGGGGTAAAGCAGAAAATGTCGCTCGGGTGCCCACTTCGCCTGTTCAGCTAGTCGCCAGAAATCGACAAGGTCAGCCCGCACCAACAGTGCATTAGCAGGCAATTCACCATGGTCTCGGCTTAACCGATCTTCGCTTCGATCAACGCCGATCACCGCGTGCGCTGGAAACTGTTCTGCCAAACGGCGTGTCGAAAGCCCTACACCGCAGCCAGCATCGAGGATTAACGGCGCTTGCTGCTTTTGAAGCCACGTATGCGCGTCTTCAAAGGCTTGTTGCGTATGCGCAGCGATTGGCTTTCGCTGTGGGTTTTCCAAGGCACGTGCTACCCGGCGCGCTACATCGTGATGCGGGCCAGGTTGGTTGGAAACCACGGGGCGTGAAGTATGCTGCATGCCATTCCCTGCTTAAAAAAAACGTGATTCTATCAGTCTACTGCGCACGCGGCATGACGCCGTTGCACGCCCGGTGCTATGATCACGTTCGAGAGTATTATTAAGCGCAGATGAGCAGCACTTTTTTGCTATGCCTCTGACAATAGCTGTTACTAAAAACCACCGCACCACGAGGAACCCGGCTTGTCACACTTACCGGTGATTGTCGGCATGGGCGGCATCAATCCCGCCGGCAGAACCTCGGGCCACCAGGCCTTCCGCCGCACCGTGCTTGATGCTCTTCCAGCTGACCAGCAGCGCCAAACACTGGAAGGCTTGGCAGCGCTTATGCGCCTTGCCGAGCATTCCGCTAACGGCTGGCATGATAGCGCCGGCCAGCCCATTGACTCCCCTGCTCAAACCTTGCGCGATCATGTGCTTAACCACACATTGATTCGGCGCAACGAAGATCCACGCTTTCTCGCCCTGGGCTTGCCAGCCAACCGACGGGCAGAAATGACGCTGTCTGAACCGGTGCGGTTTACATTGCGCCGCCGTCAGCTGCCCGAACAGCTGCCTGAAGGATGGCAGGTGGAGGACATCGACGCCAAGGTAGTCGCCGTCACCGTGCCCGCGGGCAACTTTAGTGCTCTGCTGCCTGACGCCTTAGAACCCAAGGTGCGTGCAGCCGCCCAACTGCCGAGTGGCTTCGACCCCGCTAGCCTTTACCGTAGCGTGCATCATCCGCGCGGGCTGTCGATGGCAGTCTTTAGTGCTAGTGACTGCCTAGGTGCCAGCGGGCTCGCTTGGGAAACAATTCGCCAGCGACTCGACCCTGACCATATCGCTGTATATGCGGGCAACTCTATTGGCCAATTAGATGACCAAGGTTGGGGTGGCTTACTAAAGAGCTTGGTGAGTGGCCAACGTGCCACCTCTAAGCAAATGCCGCTGGGTTACGGGCAAATGCCTGCGGACTTCCTCAATGCCTACGTATTAGGCAGCGTGGGAAGTACGGGTGCTGCCTTAGGTGCCTGCGCAAGCTTTTTATACAACCTGCGCCTAGGTATTGATGATATTCGCACAGGGCGTTGCCGGGTCGTTATGGTAGGCACCGCAGATGCGCCGATTACCCCCGAAATCATCGAAGGCTTCCGCGCCATGGGCGCACTGGCCGATGATGCCAGCCTGAAAGCACTGGATTCTTTAGCGCTACTTACCGACGCTGACTACCAGCGCGCTTGTCGCCCGTTTGCACGTAACTGTGGCTTCACCATGGCGGAAGCAAGTCAGTTCGTACTGTTAATGGACGATGCGTTAGCGCTTGAGTTAGGGGCGGATATTCTAGGTTCAGTGCCCGATGTGTTCGTTAATGCCGATGGTTTTAAACGCTCTATCTCTGCACCCGGCATTGGCAACTACATCACCCTGGGCAAGGCAGCCTCGTTGGTAAAAGATATGCTAGGTGAGAAAGCGCTAAAAGAGCGCACTTTCCTGCATGCCCATGGCACCAGCACTCCCAAAAATCGCACGACTGAATCCCATGTTTTTGATGAAATTGCCCGTGCAAATGGCATCGAGAACTGGCCAGTGGTCGCTATTAAAGCGTTTATCGGCCACTCCCAAGGGTCTGCGGCAGGCGATCAGTTGGTAAGCGCTCTGGGCAGCTTTGCCCATGGGTTACTGCCAGGCATTCCCACTTTAGACGCGGTCGCGGACGATGTGTACGCTAAGCAGCTACGTTTTTCCACTACCCCAGTGGCGTTTAGCGCCGATGCTGCCTTTATTAATGCGAAAGGGTTCGGTGGTAATAACGCTACTGGCGTCGTGCTCTCCCCTCAGGTCACCGAACGATTGCTCACTCAACGCCACGGCAGCGCTGCCATCAGCGCTTGGAAAACGCGTCGGGAAGCTGTGCGCGAGAATGCCGCCGCTTATTTAACAGACGCTGATCATGGGCACTATGCGCCTCGTTATCAGTTTGGTGAAGCCGTTCTAGAAGGCCCTGAGCTTGAGATCCACGCCGACCGCATTCATATCCCGGGCTATGATCACGCCGTTTCGCTAACGGCGGACAACCCTTTTGGTCAGCTTGACGAGCAGGAGACACCCGAATGAACGATCAACGTGTGAATGTTGCCGTCTATCCCGGGACCTTTGACCCTATCACCAACGGCCACTTTGATCTTATCGAACGCGGCGCACGGATGTTCGATAAGGTGGTCATTGCCGTCGCGGCGAGCCCTGGCAAGCAGCCTAGCCTTGAGCTAGACACCCGTATCGCGCTGGCCAAAACGGTGTGTGCTTCACTGCCGAACGTAGAGGTCATCGGCTTTTCAACACTTCTGACCACTATGATGCGTGAACAGGGGGCCACCATTATTCTACGTGGCCTGCGGGCTGTCTCGGATTTCGAGTACGAGCTACAGCTGGCCAATATGAATCGGGCGCAAAACCCTGAGCTTGAGAGCGTATTTTTCACCCCAGCGGTGGAAAACTCCTATATTTCGTCGACCATCGTGCGAGAAATCGCCAAACTGGGCGGCGATATTTCACCGCTCGTTCACCCGCAGGTCGCAGAGGCACTGCGTAAGCACTACACTATCTAGCGATCGATATTGTTGAGTAAAACGCTCAGGTATATAACTACCTGGGCGAAAAGCCATTCGTGAGGTACGCCCATGGCCCTGATGATCACCGACGAATGCATTAACTGCGACGTCTGCGAACCTGAATGCCCCAATGACGCCATCTCTCCTGGTGAAGAGATTTACGTTATTGACCCCAATTTATGCACGGAATGTGTCGGCCACTTTGACGAGCCACAGTGCCAGCAAGTGTGTCCAGTGGACTGCATTCCTCTCGACCCAGAGCGTCCCGAAACCCACGAGAAACTCATGGAGAAGTACCGCATCATTACTGCTGCTTAGGCCCACTGAAACGTGCGTATTTGGACTCTTGCCTGGCCAATCATTCTTTCGAATATAACAGTTCCCTTACTAGGGCTGGTCGATACCGCTGTGGTCGGGCACCTGCCCGATTCTCGCTACCTAGCGGCAGTAACCCTCGGAGCGACGCTGTTTAGTTTCCTCTATTGGGGATTTGGCTTTCTACGCATGGGCACCACGGGGTTGGTTGCCCAGGCAATCGGCCGCGAAGCACATAGCGAGGTGCGCAATTTGCTGGGTCAGTCACTCATTATGGCGGCCGTTATCGGCGCGCTACTGATTATCTTTGGCTCACCGCTGATTTCGCTCGGCCTATGGCTGTTAGACGGCAGTGAAGCGGCGACACCACTGGCACGCGAGTATGCCGAAATACGCCTCTGGTCAGCCCCGGCAGTGCTGGCGAACTATGCCATCCTCGGCTGGTTTTTGGGCCAACAAAACGCCCGCGTTACGCTGATGATTTTAGTGCTGACCAATAGCGTCAATATCGTGCTCGATCTTTGGTTTGTCGTAGGGCTAGGAATGACCAGCGGCGGCGTCGCCCTGGCCAGCGTGATTGCCGATTACAGTGCGCTAACCTTTGGCAGCTATTTAGTACTGCACCAGCTTGGCCACTTGGAAGGCTGCTTTCAACGGCAGCGACTTTTGGTAGTGTCAGCCTACTCAGCCCTGTTTAATGTTAACGCCAACCTGTTTGTGCGCACCTTAGGGTTGCTGTTTGCAATGGCCTTTTTTACCGCTCAAGGGGCACGCCAGGGCGACACAGTGTTAGCCGCCAATGCCGTGCTATTGCAATTTATTATGCTCACTAGCTACGCACTTGATGGCTTCGCCCACGCAGCGGAATCGTTGGTAGGCCGCGCGTTTGGACGGCGTGACTGGCAGGAATTTGCAGCGACGGTTCGGGCGACAGCACAATTCTCGTTCTGGACAGCCGCTGTAGCCACCATTGCCTTCGCATTGGGCGGAAATTATCTAGTTGCCATGCTGACAGGGCTGGCAGAGGTGCGTGCCACCGCCGCTAGTTACCTGCCTTGGATGATCGTGATGCCATTGATAGCCGTATGGAGCTATTTATTAGATGGCGTTTTTATCGGCACCACCGCTGTGCGCGAAATGCGCAACAGCATTTTTATCGGTTTAGCGGTTTACCTACCGACTTGGTGGCTATCCCAAGGGCTTGGTAACCATGGCCTGTGGTTAGCCTTTACGCTCTTTATGTTCACACGCTCAGCGGTACTGATCGCCTACTACTACCGCTACCGTCAACGCCACTGGCGCCCTCAGGGCTAAAGCCCATAGTGCTGAAATCCACACTGCTAAACTCATCGTGCCCTCCCACCGTTGAAGCCCACCACGCTTAGCTGTTGCCAACTGGTCTACCGTAATAGTGATTATCTGAGCCAGTACTTGAGAAAGCACTTGATAAAGCACTTGATAAAGCACCTAACAATGGATGAAAAATACGGTGTACCGCCGTATATTAGCCACGCATATCTTAATAACGAATAAAGAGAGCACTCATGTTAAAACTCATATCAAAACCGGCAGTTAAGCTGGTCGAGCGCTATTTGCCAGACCCCTATATCTTTGTTCTGCTGCTCACGTTAATTGCCTCCGTGGCTGCCATCGCCGTTGAGCGCCAAACACCGCTTGCCGTGCTGCGCATGTGGGGAGATGGTTTTTGGGGGCTACTCACCTTCTCAATGCAAATGCTGCTGGTACTCGTCACGGGTTTTATGTTGGCAAGCTCACCACCGGTCAAACGCATTCTGCAGAAAATCGCTAGCACTGCGAAAAGCCCTGGTGGCGCGATCATTTTAGTCACGCTCGTTTCGCTCGTGGCTAGTTGGATTAACTGGGGGTTTGGCTTAGTTGTTGGGGCGCTTTTTGCCAAAGAGCTCGCTCGCTTGATACGAGTGGACTATCGGCTTCTGGTTGCCAGTGCTTACTCAGGCTTCGTGGTATGGCATGGTGGGCTTGCTGGTTCAATTCCGTTGACCATTGCGACTGAAGGCCACTTCTCCGCTGATCAAATCGGCGTTATCGGTACCGGCTCAACCATTTTTGCCTTCTTTAACCTTGCGATTGTTATTTGTCTGTTTATCGCCGTACCGCTGGTTAACCGCTTCATGCTGCCGGACGAAAAAGACAGCGTTTACGTGGATCCCAAGCTGCTAAACGATGAACCCGAACAGCAAGGCCGCATTACCCGCCCAGCCGAAAAACTCGAAAACAGCATGCCTCTCGCCCTGCTTGTGGGCGTTCCGGGGCTGCTGTTCCTGCTCGACCATTTTCTACTCCGTAGCGGTGGTTTGAACCTGAACGTGGTCAATTTCCTGTTCCTATTCTTAGCTATTGTGCTGCACCGGACACCGCGCAACCTGCTCAACAGTTTGAACGAAGCCATAAAAGGCGGCGCTGGCATCGTTATTCAGTTCCCCTTCTACGCGGGCATTATGGCCATCATGGTTCAGTCGGGATTGGCTCAGAGCATGTCTGAGTGGTTAGTCTCTTTCGCCACCGCTACGTCGCTGCCATTCTGGTCCTTCCTAAGTGCTGGCATCGTGAACCTGTTCGTGCCTTCCGGCGGTGGCCAATGGGCTGTTCAAGCCCCGGTCATGCTACCTGCCGCAGAAGCGCTGGGTGCTGATCTTCCACGTATTGCCATGGCAGTGGCCTGGGGCGATGCCTGGACCAACCTGCTGCAACCTTTCTGGGCTCTACCGGTACTGGCGATTGCGGGTTTGAAGGCCAAGGACATCATGGGCTTCTGCCTAGTTCAGCTATTGATTACCGGCATTATCATTTCTGTTGGCCTAGTATGGTTCTAGCATTAACGTCGCAATAGCTTTAGAACTCTAGCTACCTACATAGCGCCCGCCCTCTGGGGCGGGCATTTTAATCTCTGAAGGTTTTTATTTATGTCTGACACCCAGGTTGAACATAGCGCCCTGCCCGGCCAGCATGAACTCTCTATGACCGTGTTAATGACACCCGATATGGCTAATTTCAGTGGCAAAGTACATGGTGGTGCTATTCTTAAAAAACTCGATGAGGTGGCCTATGCTTGCGCAAGCCGTTATTCGGGCCACTATGTCGTCACGCTTTCCGTCGATCAGGTGTTGTTTAAACAACCGATTCACGTCGGTGAGCTGGTCACCTTTCTTGCCAGCGTCAATCATGTGGGGCGCTCTTCTATGGAGATCGGCGTTAAGGTAGTGGCCGAAGATATTCGTGAGAAGCTGATTCGTCACACCAACAGCTGTTATCTCACCATGGTGGCAGTAGATTCAGACGGAAAGCCCGCGTTAGTGCCACCGCTAGCGTTGGAAACATCGCTACAGAAGTTGAGATTCGAAAAAGCCGCGCTACGCAAAAAACTGCGCAAGCAGGCAGAGCAGGAAGAGTTGCTAACTCATAAAAACCACCATCAGCAGCACTCTTAACGCCAACCCACACCTTCAGAGCAAGGAGCCCTCATGCCCGCTAGGGAGCGCTACCCACACCTACCTAAAAGCGTTGAGTATGCGCATATCGGCTGGGATTTTTTTATTCTCGCCGCGGTTATCATCAACCTTAGCCTGTTACTGTTTGACTCGTTATTTCTGATTGGGCCGATTAACGACACCATTGCCAGCCTCACACCCGGCTTTCACGCTTTTTACGACACAGTGATCCACAGCCGTTTTATTACCATCGACTTATTTTTCGTGGGTATTTTTATAGCGGATGTACTGCTGGGCTGGACGGTAGCAATTGCCGAGCGACGCTATCACCGCTGGTTTTTCTACCCGTTTGTTAACTGGTACGACGTACTTGGCTGCATCCCCCTTAGCGGGTTCCGCTTATTGCGCGTACTGCGTGTCGTGTCACTCTTAAACCGACTGCACCGGCTGCGCTTGATTGATGTAACCCGCTGGACCAGCTACCGCTTTTTTGCCAAGTATTACGACATCCTGCTAGAAGAGCTTTCCGACCGCATTGCACTGCGCTTACTAGGCAATGTGCAAGAGCAAGTTGTCGCTAGCGATTCACTTACAGAGCGGGTTATTGATCGCGTTATCCTCCCTCGCAAGGCTCAGCTAATTCATGAAATTGCTCAGCGGTTAGAAACAACGGTGGGACAAGCCTATCAACAAAATCGCATCGCTATCATGGCGGCGATTGACGACTTAGTTAGCCGAACACTGCGGGAAAGCCCAGAAATTCAAAAACTACACCGCCTTCCCATGGGTCACACGGCTTCAAACGCTATGCAGGCGTCACTTAGCGGAGTTGCCCAGCGGCTCGTGGATGAACTCGCTCAGGGCATTCACTCAACGGAGTTTCGCCAACTGGTTGAGCGTACAGCTGAAACGGGCTTCAACAGCTGGCTAACCGTGGATGAAACAAGCGCGCATGTCACCGAACAAGTGCTTTACGATATTCTCGAAATGCTCAAAGAGCAGATACGCCATCAAGGATGGAAAGACCGTTATGAGTAGTTTGGTTATCAATATCAGGGCTATGAATAGCCCTGCTATACGGTAATGGTCGCCAACGGTGGCTGAGCTAGGCACTGCTTAATAACGTTCAGCGCCTGGGCTAATGTCTGCCTGTCAGCAGCAGCGCCAATACAAATCCTAATGGCCTGGGGCGCAGGTGTACTTCCCACACAAAAGGGCTCCGCATTTGAAACTTTAACGCCTTGCAGCTGCAAGCGTTCACACAGTTCGATGGCACGACTCCCTTCCGGCAGCGTAAGCCAGACATTGCTGCCGCTGTGACTTCGACCCAGCGTGTAATCGGAAAGCACCTCTGTCACTATTTGCTGTCGCGCGGCCAGCTCCTCGGTTTGCCATGCAAGCAGCGAAGCTGCCTCGGGCTGAGCGATCCAATAACAGGCAATATCAACCATCAGCGGTGGCACTATCCAACTCTGCGCTCTTAACCCAGCGGCTAGGCGTTCAAGCAGTTTATTAGGCGTCCGCAAGACACCGATACGCAGCCCACCCGCTAATACCTTTGCGGTACTGAAGACAAACAGCGTTCGCTCTGGTGCTAACTGATACAGCGGTGTGCCGCGCTGCTCAGCAGGCAAATACTGCACACCATCTTCCAGTAGCCAACTGTCATAGCGCCTGGCAAGTGCCACCAATTGCTCTCGCCGCGCCTCGCTGAGACAAGCCCCGGTAGGGTTATTCTGATCAGGTGTCACATAGATTAACCTGGGTGGCTGGCGGGCGCACTGGGCTTCCAGCGCTTCCATACACATCCCCGATTCATCAAAGGCAATGCCAACCATTTTTAGGTGTGCTTGCTGGGCAGCGCTAATGGCACCTGGATAGGTCAAGGCATCGGTCGCCATCAGTTCACCAGGGCGCAGCAACGTACTCAGCACCAGACTAATGCCATGCTGCCCCCCTTGAGTAACCAGTAGCTCGTCCGCATCCAGCGACATACCTAATTGCGCTAGCCACCCTGCCAACCTCTCGCGGTGGCCTTCGGCTCCCCGCGCATCAAGATAGGAAACTCCCCGCGTTACTGCAGAAGGCGATTCACTCATTGCCTTTAATGCAGCACTGAACGCCTGCAAACGAAGCGGATGAGGCGGCGGCAAACTTAAGCTTAAATCAATGACATCGCTGTCATCATTCTGATGCCATGCCATATCAAAAACGGTTCTTGGTGCAGCTTGTTTGACGAAGGTTCCGCTGCCTACTCGAGCGATTACCCAGCCATGGTGCTCTGCCTCAGCATACCCCCGAGTCACGGTGCCTACGGTTACCCCCAACGCATCCGCTAAGCGCCGCTGAGGTGGTAAACGTTCGCCTGGGGCAAGTTCGCCGGCCGAGATGGCTGCGCCAATGGACTGAGCAATCGCGCGATAGCGTGGCCCAGAAAAACACTCAAGTGAAGGCACCCAAATTGTCATGGTGACAATAAAACCTTTGACGTAGATTTACCCGCCATTATGCTTACAAAAGCGATCAAAAAACAATTTAAACCACAAAATTGTATGGGTACAAAATGAATAACGAATGGCTACTGCTTGGCCCGGCTGCGCTTTATATGATGTCGATGACGCTTACCCCAGGGCCAAACAATATTATGTTGACCGCCTCTGGGGCGAATTTTGGTTTTCGCAGAACCATGCCTCATATGTGGGGCATTTTAGGCGGCTGTTTTCTGCTGTTTTCCGGTATCGCGCTGGGGCTAGGCGTATTGTTTGAACGCTTTCCTATGGTGCAAACGACACTCCGCTGGGTGGGTAGCGCCTATTTGTTGTATTTAGCCTGGAAAATAGCCACTGCACCACCGCCGAATCTCAACGGAACTCAACACGGAGTGCCGTTAACCTTTTTCCAAGCCGCGATGTTTCAATTCGCCAACCCCAAAGCGTGGGTAATGGGGCTGGCGTTGATGGCTGGGTTTCTGCCCGAAAATGGCCAACCCGTGGTCAACGCACTGGTGTTAGCAGGCTTTGCGGAGTTGGTCGCGCTGCCGTGCATTGCCCTGTGGGCAGCGTTTGGCAGCGCGATTGGACAGTGGATCAAAAGTGACCAAGCATGGCGGGCATTTAATATCACTATGGGACTATTAACGGCCGCCTGCGTCGTACTGATTTTACGCTAGCCGCAGCGCAGCGCTTCAATCGTGTCATTAGTTTCAAGAAGAATATTTAAGCGGTCTTCTCGGTAGTCCATGGTGGCAGCGCCGTTAGGCCTGAGTATCCTAACCTGCTTGGCACCACTCTCACTTTGTAGCGCGGGTACATTGACTTCATCAAAAGGCGTGCCAATGGCGTACTGAACCGCCTCAGCATCGCATGTGGTGCGCATTTCGGCAGAAGGCTGACCAACAGCTGGAGGCTCTGGAGCAGAGACATTATCGGGTGAGCCTGCGCATGCCACCAATAACACCGAGACTGGTAATACCGATGCGAGTAATACCGTGAGGCTGGCCAATTTTTTCTTCGCACAGCGTGTTGGGTGATTCATTATGGCGCTTCCTTGTGTTGGCAAATAACTACCCTGAATGCAAAACGGGCTAGACAACTATGCCTAACCCGCTCATTCACGCCAAGAAGCAGTGGAAATAAAGCGTATTAACTCGCCGCATCCTGAACTGCTTGGCCACCTTCTTGAACGTCTTTTCCTGCACCTGCAATGGTATTGCAGCCCGTTAGAGCGCCCGCCGTCATCAACAGAATAAAGCTAATACTTAATAGTTTTTTCATCTGCGTTCTCCTTAACAAATCATTCAACATCGGGAAGCTCCGACGGCAGCCTTGCCGTATGGGAGTGCTTTCAGAGTAACAGATTTTAACAATTTCGCCTGTTTTGACCTCTCCTTCCCAAGTCCTTGGAAAGCTCTTGGAAAGCTCTTGGAAAGCCCATGGAAAGACCTTGGATAAGGAGCAAGGTGTATCCGCAGCTGCTATGATAATTTTCATTATGTAAAGGAGTACTTACTTGAAAACATTTGAACTTGACCCACGGCTAGAAGCGGATACCTTACCACTCGCCGACCTTCCTCTGTGCCGTGCGCTGCTAATGAACGATGCACGCTACCCTTGGGTAGTTCTGGTACCCAGGCGTGGCTCGGTCAGCGAAGTGTTTGAACTAAGTCAGGATGAGCAAGCCCAGCTGTGGCGTGAAACGATCGCGCTAGGAACGGCGATGAAGGAGATATTTCACGGTGACAAGCTCAATATTGCCACCTTAGGTAATGTGGTCAGCCAGCTGCATATTCATTTGGTGGTGCGCTATACAGATGATGCCAGTTGGCCAGCGCCGGTATGGGGAAATGGTAGCCCAGAGCCTTATGAGCTACCCCTTCAGGGCAGTCGCCGCGAACAGTTGCTGGCCCAAATTGAAGGATTAAAGCTTTAACTTAATTCCCCAGCAAAGAGCCCTGTCTGGATGGTGGCTCACTCAGTAATGGACCACTGGTAGGCTGGGCGGCGCCAGCCATAGAAAGCGATACGCCTAGTGCAACAATGAGAGCACCGCCGGCAAGCGCTGCCCAACCAGCCGCTTTCTCGACCACCTGTCGGCTGCTCTGTTGCTGCAACCGCTTAGCCGCCCAGCCCCGAGCCACAATGCTTGCCAGCGCCAGCACAGAAACAGTAATACCGGTACCAAGCGACATGGCAAGCACCGAAGCGACACCGACGTAAAACTGTCCAAGCAGGCTAGCAGCCCCCAGCATAAGCACTGCCCCAGTGCACGGACGCATTCCAATCGCTCCAACTGTCATCAGCGCTGTGCGCCAGTCGAGCGCTTGTTGAGGCTCGATATGATGAGCCCCACCGCAGCAGTGGGAATGATCATGGCTGTGATTGT